>USFL01000001.1 GCA_900553905.1 uncultured Eubacteriales bacterium
CCGGCCTGCCGTTCGCTTGAAGCAGCCGTAGCTTCTTTTGTATCCGTGTGCGCAGACCTTTTCATATCCCAGCAGCAGGTCGCCCCGATACTTTCGAACATATCGTCGAACCAGTTTTTCCTCTTCTGCCGTCTGCTTCCTCGGAAAGTGATGCGGTGTGCGTGGTCGGTCCTTCAGGCTTTCCAACATCCCATCATATCGCTTCTTCCATTTGTGCACAGTCTTTCGGCTTAGCCTGTACCGGTTCGCTGATGCGCTAACTCCGTGCTCTGCCGCGTATTTCAGCAAGTGGGCTTCCTGTGTCATCTTGTCCATGGAGAACTCCTCTGTGGTGGGTTGGTTGTTCGTACTTCTACCTTGCCACAGTCGGGTTCTCTTTTGTGTGGCTGCTGTTACCTATGTATTGTACCGCAACACTCCGCAGGCCAATCGGCGGGTTAGCTTTTTATTTCACAACGCAGAGCTTTTTGAAACTAACGACAAAAAGAGTATTCCCAACGACGGGAAGGTAGATAAGTCCCCAAGCTGGGAAAGGCGGAACATGTCAGGGCGAACGCCAGCAGGGCGCATATTCTCTATCCAAAACAATGCTTCTTCCTCCTAGCGTTACGCCGTTGGCACATTCGGGATCATAAGCGGCAAAATGAACCATGAAGCTCCGTAAAGCGCACTTTGTGCGAGTCCGGACGGTCTCGAAAAGTTACCAATCCACCTCGTCTTTGTAAATGCAAATGGAGTGCTCGCCATACTTTTTTTCAATATCAGGATCGCTCCAGCCGGTTTCGATAACGTTGTATACCCATTCATATGATTTCACAAAGTGCTTTGCATACTCCAGCGCCCGCAATGAATGTGCGCTTTTTGCATTTACGATAAATACCAGAATCGTGTTTGGCTCATATTCTCCAGTTATGATGGGATTGTAAGGAATCCCAATCATCCTGCCGTCTGCGCTGAATAGCCCCTTGGGCTCCTGCCAGGCCGGCTCCCGGTCGACCCAGTATGAATCTTGCGAAAAATCATAGAGAAGCCCTTCCTGGTCGAGGGCTTCCAGCCTGTCCGTTTCGTCAATCCTGAGGCTGGCCCAATCCCAGTCGTTTTGCATTTGCAGCAGCTCATCCACCGAGCAAGGCGGAACACCTGTCTGTGTCCAATCATTCACACGGCAGATACCCTCCAACGCACGCGTTCGATCCGGGCCGCGTTTCTTCAATATCTGCATTACCCAGCTCTCCCGAGAACCTGCGGGTCGTCTCTTTTCGTTACAAACCAGAAAGATCGCCTCGTCGGTTTGCGGGTTGTAATCATAGCAGTAAGCCATATAATCATAGAGAGGGTGGATGGGCAGTTTTTTCCGCACCGCTTCAGGCAGAAGCCAGTGGTGCAGGCTTAGACCAAGGCTGGGATCATAAGCGCAACTGATCACCACGCCTTCGTCCGCCAGCTTTTGCAAATTCACTTCTTTGGAGGAAACAATAGCGATATCCCAATTTCTGTAGTCTTTGATCAGTTCTTCTGTTGTTCCGCCAAGACGGAAGGTCATGGAACGCTTTTGAGGCGTATATAACCCGGCCTCCCAGCCCGGTGCATTTGTTCTCCAATACTCCAAAATCTTTTGTTCCAGATCTTTTCCGTCTTTTGCGTCCCAATCCATTAAAACGGGCGTATAACAGGGGGCGCTTTCTTCCTCTGCGTAAGCGAGAACAATAAAAGCAATGCATAACACTGCAATGAATAATCCGGCAAATTTCTTTTTCATAGACTGTCATCCTTTCCACGCTGATGCGTTCCGCATTGCATGGGGCAAGGCTGCTCTCGCCTCATGCAAAAGTATCGTTGAGCCATCAGAGGCTTTCGGAAAACGATCATAGCACCTCCGGTATTGTGCGGACGGTCTCTTTCGTATGGACTGTCATACATCCATTTAGGGGACTGGTTGTATTTTGGTAAATGTGTACCACATGTTGCCCGTATCCTCATTGTTTCGAGCAAACCATGGATTATGGTGACCGTTGCTGTACCCTGTCATAAACGGCGATGTACTGCCGGTGGCTCTATCAAACCGGAATCAACTGCCATTGCGCTGTCGGCGAAGGCAAGAATCAAGGTGAGAACCAGCATTGAAACCGTGAATTTCGCCCTGTGATCCTCCTCTCTTATCCGTTGTAGATTGGTCGGTTTTTGCCTCGCGACGGAATTTCACACCATTTGACATAGAGGCCATACTTTGCTCCGATCCAACACAATCCTCTCTTTCCAACGTCTAAGCCCTTCACTGTATCAGACGCGCGACCCGTGGAAAAAGTTTGAAAGAAAATGAATTCTTCCGTTATACAACAGAATGCGAATTGTTTTTTCTTCGAATTGCCATCGCTTTTATCATTTGATATATGGGTTCCGTCCCCGTGATGCCGGACGCACCCGCGTTCATTTTAACATGCGCATAAAATCAGTTTGCAACAGCGCTAAAGCCACGGGACTTAAAATGGATGAAATGGATCCCGGTCCATAGCGTTGGCTGCTCTATCAGAGGTTTTCGATGTTTGGCAAAGCGTTGCGGCACATCGGGGATGCCGTCCATATTGTCAACGGAGTCTGCTGTCAGGCATGGCTTGACCATACGGTGTCCAGCCAGGCACCAGTTATCCATCAGCTGTCCCGAATCCAACCTGATGCTCACCGTGCCGAATTCGGGACAACGTCTACAGGGATTCGCACTTTACGCCATGATCAACTCATGCAGGATGATTTCCTCCACCTGAGCTTTCAATGCGTTCATCCTTCCCGCCCAGACCATGGGGCGCCGGCTTTCAGCCGCTCGGTCACGCCTGCATCCCTGGCCAGCTTTGGCATCAGCAACTCCATCCGCCGATTTGCCGCCTCGTCAGTTTCAACCAGGTGCGGATAGAGCCTCTCCGTCAGGATGAGGTGGCTGTACAGCATGGCCCGGCATTTCTTCAAATACCGCCGCCGCATACGTCCGTACTTCCCGATAGGATGCATAGGCTGTTCCGTCAGCTTCAGCTCGGGAATCCAATAGGCGCCAACGCGGTTACAGGTGAACCTGTTCGCGTTTCATGCCTCCTGATGATGTTTTCTCAAATTGCAGAGCGGTTTTGGACCGTCGCTCTCCGGGGTGCCGACGTGGGCAACTGACTGACGGGGATGAATATGCCCCTTGCGATGGCGTCGGCTCGGAGGGCTGCGCTCTTTGCCTCCCTTTCAGCTTTTTCCCTTGCTCTGACCTTGTTCTCGTATTTCTTTTGCGCTCCGCTGGCCCTGCGCCGCAAGCGAATTTTGATAAGCCTACAAAAATGTTGTGCTTTCTGGCGTTTCTCTGTATAATAAACTCAACCGTCGCACTGTCTGTTCCTTTTCCAGGGGTGAGCAAACATTTGCCAGACAGCGGCATGACAAGAAAGAAGAGGCTGTTATGCGGCTTGTGCGTGGCAACATAGCCAACGCAGTACTCAAAAATCGGGAGGAACGGGTATGATTCTGGAAGCCGGACAGGCTCAACATTTCTATTCTCTATGGATTTCATTGCTGGATTTCGTCAACCATGAATATCGGATCGACAGTCAACTCTACGGCATGCGTTCTCCTAAGGGTCTGCCGGTCGAGTCTATTCTCAGAATTCGGGAAAAGCTCTGGGAGAACCGAAGCCTGATCGATTCATATGTTAAGACAAACCCTCACCAATTATCCAATTCCGAACTGAAAACCGTTTCGGGCTGGAAGAACTCGGTGGAGGATACATTCATGATCCTTCGTCACCTGAAGTCGGGCTCTATTTTCATTCCATCGTATCGAGAAGATGCCGCTTATATCGTCTGTGGCATCTATTCGGCATGGGAAGAAATGCTCCGGGGTGCGCCACTCCCACAGGCCGTCACAACAGTTCTCATTCCATTTGAGGGAAGAATTATCTATGACGGCCTGATGAGCAGCTATAACGTAAGGTTTGGTGGCAACATTAAGCGATCTCTCAATGAGCATTACCGGAAGCTGAAAGCCGGCGGGCAGATATATAAATCTTTTGGGATAGATTGATCATTCGCAAAAGCGAAGTCAAATAGGCCCAAAACAGTCGTGGGCAAAATAGAAAAACATCAATACGCAAACCGCGGTCAGCAGACCGCCGTATCCATGCCCGAGTCAACCTCCATACTCAGATTGTCGAAAAAGTCCGCCTACGGCGGCCTTTTTCGACAGAAGCTTAAGAAATATTCGCACCCAGGGGCGCAAGCTCAAACCGTTGACAAAACCAGGTCGACGGTCATTTTCATAAGGAAAAACGGAGAAGCATGCAAATATATAAGGATAAACAAAATGAAAGAAAACAGGGAGAGGGCATGTTGAACAAAGCACACGAAAAGCAGCAAGGATTGCAACCGACTATTCTGGAACAGCGGGTATGCGGTATCGCCTTATTATGGTAACGGAAGCACCCGGATTTAAGCGCATTTTCGAGCGTTCTTTTCGCGATGCTGCCTGCGTGCGTTTATTTCGTGCAATCTGGCTAGAAGCTCCCGTTCTCGTCTCTTTGCCAAGTAAAGCTACCCGCCAACGGCGCTGTGCTATCCTGACCCACATATACGCGATAGTCGCTCTCGTACACTGTGGCGCGACCCTCGCTGTCCCAAGCTGTCAGCAAGGATTTAGTCAAGGTAAAATCGATGCGTACAGTCTCACCTGGCGACAGACGTACCCGCCGAAAAGCTGCCAGTTGCCTGACGGCATGTAAGCGTGGTGCATGTGCGCACTCGATGTACACCTGTACCACCGTAGCTCCTGCCCTCATGCCCTCATTGGTTGCCAAACAGGTTAGATTCAGTGGCTGGTCCGCACGCATCACGTTTCCCTTTAGTTCGATACCATGGATGGAAAAGCGCGTGTAACTAAGTCCGAAGCCAAAGGGAAACAGCGGCTGTGAAGCCTCATCCAGATACCTGCTAACATAGGTGTTGTGCGGATCACCCAAATCCGGCCGTCCAGTGGTGAGCGCATCATGATGGATAGGAATCTGTCCTATGCTGCGTGGCAGCGTCATACACAGGTGTCCGGACGGAGCCTCCTCCCCCATCACCAACCGCCGCACAGCCTCCGCGCCCTCGCTCCCGGGGAACCATGCCAACAGCGCCGCATCGCACAGGGGCAACGTTTCCGTCAAAACCAACGGCCGACCCGCAAATATCACCAGTACCACCGGCTTGCCCAGTTCATGAAGGCAATGCAGCTGGTCCATCTGCTCGGATGTGAGCACAGGCGATGCTTTGCTGGCCGCTTCGCCGGTATCCTCCTGTTGTTCGCCCACAGCATAGACAATTACATCCGCTTGGTTGGGTTCGGTCAGCTCTGTATGTGCCGCAAAGCATTGCCGCAAAGTAGGTGTTTCTTCAGATTTTCCGTCTGCCGCCCAAGAGCCCAGCAGGCATCCGGTGTCCGCATGGTCACCCACAAGAGCGATGCGCGCCCCCGGCGCAACCGGCAGCACACCCTTATTTTGCAGCAGCACACAGCTTTCAAGCGCAGCCTCCAGCGCAAGCGTGCGATGGGACGGATTTCCAATCACCTGCGCCTGTACATTGCGCGAGTCGTTGCGGCAGGGACGCTCAAACAATCCCAGATCGTTTTTTAGTCGCAATACACGCAGCACTGCCTCGTCCAGTCTTGCCATAGGCACCACGCCATCCTCTAGCAATGCAACCAGCTCGTCGGCGTACAGGCCGCTCATCATATCCACATCGTTCCCCGCCATCAGGCTCAGATACGCTGCTTCCCGCCCGTCGCGTGCTACTCCATGGGTGACGAGTTCGCCAACGGCCCCCCAGTCTGAGATCACCACGCCGTCAAAGCTCCAGCGGGTGCGCAGCACAGTTTTGAGCAACCATTCATTCATCACCGCCGGCACGCGGTCCACAGGGGTAAAGGCAGGCATCACCAGCCGACAACCTGCATCCAAAGCTGCCTGAAAGGGTGGAAAATACGTGTTGAACAGCTCGATCCGGCTTACGTCCGTGGCAGCGTATTCCCGCCCCGCCTCCACCAGTGCATAGCCCGCAAAATGCTTCACGCAGCAGGCTACTGCGCTCTCCTTCTTAAGCGATGTGTCTTGAAACCCTCGTACCGTGGCCGCGGCCATCTCGGCGCAAAGGCGCGGCGATTCGCCAGCACTCTCCATGCAACGGCCCCAGCGCGGGTCCCGTGCCACATCGGCCATGGGCGCAAAGGTGCAGTGGATACCGCTGGCAGCGCATTCCAAGGCACTCACGCGTGCCGTACGACGGACCAGTTCCGGGTCAAACGTACAGCCAAGCGCCAGCGGGATGGGGAAGATGGTACGCCAGCCATGGATTACGTCGCTCATGAACAGCGCAGGTATGCCATGGGGAGATTGGGCTCGGATGCGCTCCTGAACCCGGGCAAAAACTTCAGGATCAGCGTTTGCACCACAGATCACGCTGCCAACGGCACGAGTGAAACGTTCTCCTCTGCCCGTAATTGGACCTGTGGCAGAAGCAGCCTCGTCTGCAAACTCCTTCATATCCACTTGACAAAGCTGGGCCACCTTTTCTTCCGTGGATAGATCTCTCAAAAGCGAAATCAGCTCGCCGTTCGTCATGGGGAAACCTCCGATTTTCAACTTAAGGATTTTGCCGCGGGCGGCGATGTGTCGGTGTCATTATACCGACACATCGCCGTCCCCGCAAGCCCGTGCCCCTATGGGCTTTCGATCCCGAAAGTCATGATGGGGAAAGCCTTTCCGGCCTTTTCTGTTTGAAATTATCCACCTCGGACGTCATTATCCAGTGTCATTTACGTCGCGCCATTCCAGTAAAAACAAATCTTTTCAGTTGTGCATACGTATTCAATCGGGCTAAGATAAGGTCACATCAATAACGTTGAAAGGTGGCTTGCATATGACAGGCCTCTCTCCATCCTGCGCCGGTCGCAGCCTCAGACATCCCCTGTGTCACAGTCTGCGCAAACAGTGGGTATTGTGGCTGATGCTTCTACCGACCCTGTTCTTCTTTGCGCTGTTCTGCTACCTGCCCATGGTTGGCATCTATTTCGCCTTTTCGCGCTTCAACTTTCAGGGCGGCCTGTTCGGAAGCCCCTTTGTGGGGCTGGACAACTTCCAGTATCTATTCAAAAGCGGTATCCTGTGGAGTCTGACGCGCAATACTATCCTTTATAATATTGCCTTCATCATCGTTGGCAACGTGATGCAGATGATCTGCGCATTGTTTTTCAACGACCTGACCAAAAAATGGTTTACCAAGGCATCGCAGACCATTATCTTTCTACCCTACTTTGTTTCCATGGTGCTGGTAGGCGTGTTTGCCTACAACCTGTTCAATATCGACAATGGGTTTATCAACTCTCTGCTTCGCTCGCTGGGCCTAGAAACATGCAATTTCTATATCCGGCCAGAGGTGTGGCCGCCTATCATCGTAGCAGTTAACGTATGGAAGGGACTGGGGTATGGCAGCATCATCTATCTGTCCACCCTCGCATCCATTGATCCCGGCTACTACGAAGCCGCCCGAATCGACGGCGCTACAAAGTGGCAGCAGGTACGCCTGATTACTTGGCCCATGCTGAAACCTACCATGGTGATTTTGATTATGTTCAGTTTAGGCGGAATTCTCAAGGGGCAGTTTGAGCTGTTCTACCAGCTCATCGGCAAAAATGGGCTGCTTTATGCCACCACCGACATTCTGGACACCTACGTTTACCGCAGTCTCACCGTCAATTTCGATATCGGCATGGGGTCTGCCGCAGGCGTATATCAGTCCGTATTTGGCCTTATTCTGGTGCTCACGGTCAATGGCATCGTACGCCGCGTCAATGAAGATTACGCGCTGTTCTGACACAGGAAAGGAGCTCGCGATGACATCCATCCATCCAGACAAAGGTACCCGCAGCTTCAACATCATTGGCTACACGCTGCTTACCCTTATCACACTGATTTGCCTATTACCCTTTTGGCTGATGATTACAGGTTCGTTTACCAGTGAGGCTTCTATCATTCGTGACGGGTTTTCCATCTGGCCGCGCGAATACAGCGTGGATGCGTACAGAAGCATTTTTCAGGGAATCCACAAAATTGCTCGCGCTTATGGCGTCACGCTGACGGTTACAGCGTGCGGATCGCTGGCGGCATTGACGCTGACAACCATGACCGGCTACGTGCTTACCCGACAGGACTTTGCCTACCGCAACCGCATATCGTTTTTCATCTACTTTACCACGCTGTTTAGCGGCGGCGTCATTCCTACCTACATCCTCATCGTGCGCTACCTGGCTCTGAAGGATACGCTGCTGGTGCTCATTCTACCCACGCTGCTGTCGCCCTGGTACATCATGCTCATGCGTACATTCATGCGCTCCATTCCTTCAGCTATTTTGGATGCGGCCAAAATTGACGGTGCGGGCGACTTCACCATCTACGCGCGTATCATCCTGCCGTTAAGCAAAACGGCACTGGCTACAGTGGGACTGTTCATCGCCCTGGGCTACTGGAACGACTGGTATCTGGCCAGCCTCTACATCAATGACGAGGCGCTCTATCCCCTGCAATACCTTTTATATCAAATGCTCTCCAGCGCGGAGTTTCTCAAGAGCGCCGCTTCGGCAGGCTTCTCCGGCGTGCGCGTTCAGGCTCCCACTGAAACGCTGAAACTGGCCACGGCGGTCGTCGTTATCGGGCCGATCATTTTGCTTTATCCCTTTGTGCAAAAATACTTCATCAAAGGCGTGATGATCGGCTCTGTCAAGGGGTGACTCTAAGCGGTATATTGGCCGCGAGAGATATCAAAAAGGAGGTATTTCCCACATGAAAAAGCTCGTATCCCTGTTGTTGGCGGCGTGCCTGATGGCATCGCTGGCAACGGTCCCCGCCTTTGCGGAGGAAGATCCCTTTGCCCAGCCGGTAGAACTGATCTGGTATGCGATCGGTACCGGCCCTGCCGATGGCGAAATGGTAATGGCCGAATTCAACAAGGTTCTTTCAGAAAAATACAACACCACCATCAAACTCAATTACACCGGCTGGGATGATTGGGAGAACAAATACAATCTCCTGCTGACCTCCGGTGAGAAGATTGACCTGGTCTACGTCAACGCCACGCTTTACAACCGTTATGCTCCCGTAGGCGCCTTTAAGGATCTGACCGAGCTCTTCCCCACCCTCATGCCCAAGACCTACGCTTTCTTTGATGAGGATTCTCTGGGGCAGATGTCCGTGGACGGTAAAATTTATGCGGTGCCGCTGTCCATGCATGGCTACATTCCCTACGGCATCTTCTACCGCAAGGACCTGGCCGACAAGTACGGCTGTGAGCCCATTACCGATATCGCCACCTTTGAAAGCTACATGGACGCCATCGTAGCCAACGAGCCCGGCATCACCCCCTACAACGGCAACCCCTCGGATGCTTTCCTTTATATGTTCCGCGCCAACTACGGCTTTGAAACCATCGCGGGCAGCACCTCTTCCATCATTGTCATGGGCGACATCGACGATACTGGCAGTGTGATCGCCTATCCCTTCACCGACGAGTATGTGGAATGGTCCAAGAAGATCAAGGAATGGGCTGATCGCGGCTATTGGAGCAGCAACTGCCTTAGCGCCACTCTGGGTACCTGGGATAATATTCAGGTAGGCACCTCCGCCATCTCGGTAGAAAATCCCGAGGGTGTAGCTTCTCTGGTCACCACTATCTCCAAGCTCAATCCAGACTTTGCGTTTGATTACTGGTGCTTCACCTCGCTGACTGGCTACTCTGTACCCAACCCGGTTCTACAGGATGGTTTTGCCGTGCCGCAGAGTTCTCAGAATACCGAGCGCACCTTGCGCATTCTGGAGGCCATCAAGACAGATCCTGAACTGTATGATCTGTATATGTACGGTATCGAGGGCTACCACTACGATCTGACCGAGGACGGTCAGCTTGTAACCCCCTCCGCCTCGCAGGACCCTTCCGTGGTTACCGGCTACGATCCTGCCGGCGCGGGTTGGGGCATGCGCGTCGAGGACCTCGTGCGCACCAACGTAACACAGTGGAGCGGCCTGGAGCCCCTCATGGATGAAATCCGCAGCATCAGCGTTCCCAATCGTTACGGCGCCATTTCTCTGGACTATGCCGACGTGCAGGCCGAGCTGGCAGCTGTCAACCAGGTGGTGCAGCAGTACGGCACGCCGATCAACGTCGGGCTGGTGGACGATGTGGACGCAGCCATTGCTGAATACCGTCAGAAGCTGACGGACGCCGGTATTGACAAGCTGGTGGCCTACGTGCAGGAGACAGTTACTGCTGCCTGCGGGGAGTAATGCGCTTTCCCTGCCGCCGTGTGCGCTGCGCACACGGCGGCGCTTTTGCTTTCACTTAAATAAAATTGAGGAGGTACTTTCATGAAACGTACCCTGCGCGGCGTCAACCTGGGCGGCTGGCTGGTTTTGGAAAAATGGATGAAGCCTGAGCTTTTTGACGGCACGGATGCCGTGGATGAAACCACCTTCAGCCGTGCCCTGACTCCCGCGCTGCGCGAGAGACTGCAACGGCACCGCGACACCTTTATTACCGAGGAAGACTTTGCCTGGATCGCCTCCACGGGGCTCAATACGGTGCGTTTGCCCGTACCATGGTGGATGTTTGGGCAGGCAGCGCCATACGTGGGTTGTATGCAGGAGGTGCAAAACGCCTTTGTCTGGGCACAGCGTTATGGGCTGGGCGTACTTTTGGACCTGCACTGTGCCCCCGGCTGTCAAAACGGCTTTGACAACGGAGGCATTGCTGGTGTGATGGAGTGGCATCGTGATCCCGCCTATATTCACGCCACGCTGGACGTATTGGACCGCCTATGCGAATTTGTCAAGCCCTTTTCAGCGCTCCGAGCCATTCAACCGCTCAACGAGCCGCATTGGGATATTCCTTTGGACATCGTTCAAGACTTCTACCGCGACAGCTACGCCGTTATTCGTCGTCACTTCTCGCCGGATCAATGTATGATTGTCTTTCACGATTCGTTCCGTCAGGATGTCTGGGAGGGCTTTTTGCCCGAGGGCAAAAACGTGCTTTTCGACGCGCATTTTTATCAGTTTCAGGATGAGTATAAAGGCTATGACTATTTCCAACATGCCGCACTCACCTTGGAAAGCCGCCGCGAGAGCTTGGGCCTGCTGGCCCGTGGGCACGAGGTCATCGTGGGCGAATGGAGCCTGGGCTATCCGCTGGATAATATAACCGCCCTCAGCCCCTACCAACGCGACATTGCCCTGCGCGGTTTTGCCGCCAATCAACTCAGCGTCTATGAGGAGCAAGGAGGCTGGATATTCTGGAGCTACAAAACCAGCGATGCCATGCAGCCATGGAGCCTGCGCGCCTGTGTAGAAAACGGCTGGTTGCCCCACCATTTTGGTTAAGCGTCGCATTTGGTGCAAAAACATGCTATAATCAGTCCAGCGCAAAGGAGAGGTGCCGCCTATGAAGACCCATTTCAAGCGTCCGCCGGCTTATCAGATGCGTCTGATCGGCCTGTCCGCCTGTCTGGTACTGGCGGCTCTTCTTGTTGCGCTGGCCATCTATTTTCTTTTTAACGGCGCCCTCTCGGCGCAAATTCAACAGCTTGGCGACTATGCCGTAAGCAACGCGGCAACTGTGGAAACCAGAATCCGGGATGAATGTCGACGGGTATTCGACCAGATGACCTTTGACAACCAGCTCACCCCGCTGCTCTACTCCGCCCAGCCCACCGCCGGCGAGCTGCTCGCCGGGCTTAAAAGGCTGGACAGTTACCGCGAGCCCTCCGCCTGGATCGACAGTCTGTACATTTATAACGCGCAAAACGATACTTTCTACGTTTCCAGCGAGCATTCCACCCAGGCCGTGCAACCGATGGGTGAGCTGTTTGACATGCAGGTACGTGATCTGGTGGCCAATTGCCGTGAGTATCAAAACATGCAGCCTATTTCGCGCACCTTGGGTGTGTCCTATCCCCGGCTGGAAACCCTCTCCTATGTCACCTATCTGCGCTACAACACCTTTCCACAGGGAACGGCGCCTTGGGTGCTGGTTATTAATGTGCGTCAGGATGCCTACTTTTCCGGTCTATGGCAGCCTTCGCCGGATGTAGAGTTCCGGGTGGATTGTGTGGACAAAAGCGGCGTTACCCAGCTCAGTCTCACCGGCAGTGCCATCGGCGAGGACCTGTCTGGCCTGCCTCACATCAGGCGTGTGCTGGAGGAAGACGGCAAACGCGGCTTTTTCCACGAGATAGTGGATGGACAAAGCTGCATCGTTTTCTTTGATGCTGCCTTCTCAGATTACTGGACCCTGTGCTACGCCGTAAGCCAGCAGTATATCAGCAGCTTATTTGGCATGCGTTCGCAGCTGTCCAGCTTGCTGGTGCTGCTGCTGCTGCTTATTGCGCTGGTGTCGCTGGCTGGTATGCTCATACGAAGGTTGATGCGCTACCAGCGTCAGCAACAGGAAGCACTGGAGCAGGCCCATGAAATGCAGCGCGAGCGCGCCTATCACGAGCGTTGCGCACGGTTGCGCCGCCTGTTGTCCGATGTCCTGGACGAGACCGAGCGGCAGGATCTGATGCATACCTGCGACCTCAAGCCCGTCCCTGACCTTCCCTTTACGCTTATTACCCTGCAACAACGTCAATACAATGCTTTTTGCCGTTCGGTGGATCTCAAGCGTCAAGAGCTTATTCGTTTCTCCGTATGCAGCCTGGCTTTTGAGATTGCCAAGGATCATCGCCCGCTAATGGCTGTGGATGGCGATGCCGGGGCCATCTACCTGCTCACGCAGAGCGAACATCCGCAGGAACTTGGTATCGCGCTTTGTACGCAGCTGAACGGCCTTGTGGATTTGCAGTATGCTATTCTGGTCTCGCATCCTTTTGCCTCCATGAGCGATCTGCCGGCCGCCTACCGTTGGGCGCAGGACAACCTCCCCTGCCTACAGATGCATCCGGATCCCTGCGTAATCGACTATCAGGCCGTGGTGCAGGCGGAAGCCAGACACAGCGTGTATCCCGATGCCACTGTCAAACAGTTGTTATCCGCAGTGATGACACTGGACATGCAAACCGCAGGACAGCTGCTGCACCGTGCTTTTGAGCAGATGACGCAGGGCTCCTACAAAGCCTTTCGCGTAGCGTTGATGCAGATGCTTGTCGCTCTGGACGAAAACCTGACGCTGCTGTGCGCCCGCAACGGTGTAGAGGATGCCTGCTCATCCATCACGCTGTTTGGCGTAGCCGGCATGGAAAACATTCAGGAGATGGAGGAGGAGCTTTGCAGCCTGTTGGAGGGGGTTGAAGCCGCCATATCCACCTGCCGGGAGGATAAATATATCGACCTGCTGGAACGCGTTGATCGGCTGATTGAGGAGCGCATCTCCGACGCGCTCTTTGGCGTGAAGGAGCTGGCAGAGGCCGTTGCATACACCTCCACCTACATCGGCCGGCTGTATCGTCGATACCGAGGCGTCACGCTGAGCGAAAGCATGCTGCGTGCCCGCATGGAGCGGGCGCGTGCCCTGCTGGCCGGTACCGACCTGCCCATCAATCAGGTGGCGGAGCAGAGCGGCTTTGCCGATGCCACCTACTTTTACCGCGCCTTTAAAAAGGCCAACGGCGTAACGCCCAACGTTTACCGTCAAAACAACCGCTGAGCCACGTGCTCGGCTGCAAGGGGAGAGCTATGATGTTTGCACGTCAAATTACTACGCAGTTTGTCAATAACCTGCGACGCACGGATGAGCGTCATCTGCCCTTTACTGCGGATACGCAGGGACAGGAAAACGGGATTATCAACCTCTATCCCCAACGGCTTTATCAAAAGATCTACGGCTTTGGCGGCGCCTTTACGGACTCGGCCGGCTACGTGTTTTCCCTCATGCCTGAGGAACTGCGCCGTCAGTTTCTTTGCGATTGCTTTTCTGAAAAAGGGCTGTGTTACACCTGGGGGCGCTGTCCGGTGGACAGCTGTGACTTTTCCCTGGAGTGTTACGCCGCCGACGACGACCCCACAGACGAGACGCTGGCGCATTTTTCGCTCGACCGTCCGCTGCGCTACTCGCTGCCCCTTATCCGTGAGGCAGGGCAGGTGGCAGGCCGTTCCATTCAGCTGATGCTTACCCCTTGGAGCCCGCCGGCATACATGAAAACCAACGGTTCGCGTATAGGTGGCGGGCGGCTCAGACCAGAGTATGCCGAACGGTGGGCCAGATATCTGTGCAGGTATATTCTTGCCTTACGCGAGTTGGGCCTGGATGTGAGGCTTTTAAGCGTACAAAACGAGGCCAAGGCGGCTCAAACCTGGGATAGCTGTCTCTATACCGCCCGGGAGGAACGGGAGTTTATCGAACATTACCTTGCGCCTCAGCTCAGCCGGGCGCATCTGGACGACATCTGCCTGCTTATCTGGGACCACAACAAGGAACGTGCCTACGAGCGCATGTCAGAAACGCTTCAAAGCGATGCAGTGCGCGAACGGGTAGGCGGTATTGCCGTGCACTGGTACAGCGGCGATCACTTCGAGGCGCTACAGATGATTCGGGAGGAATTTCCCGACAAGCGCATGGTATTTTCAGAGGCCTGCATAGAATACCTTCATGTAAAAGACCAGGGGCAGCTGCGCAACGCACGCATGTATGCGCATGAAATGATCGGCGACTTCAACGCAGGCGTGGACACCTTTCTGGACTGGAATCTGCTGCTGGATGAGCGTGGCGGTCCCAACCATGTTGGCAATTATTGCGATGCACCGATCCTCTATGATACCCGCGACGGCAGGCTCATCCACAACCTGTCATATGACTACATCGGACACTTTAGCCGTTACATCCGTCCCGGCGCGCAGCGCATCGGTTTTAGTCGCTGCGATGGGCAGGCAGAACTGACCACCTTTCGCAACCCCACGGGCGAATTGTGCGTGGTCGCGCTCAATCCCGGCTCCAAAGACCTTTCCTATTGCCTTCGCCTGCAAGAGCAGCTCTGTCCCTTCCAGCTGCCCAGCAACGCAATCTCCACGCTGGTCATTGAATGAACGTTGGAAAGATAGACAGATGAGTATGGCATGAAAAGGGCTGTAAAAGGGACCTTATCCCTGCAATGCTGTGCTGCCATCCCAAGAACAGTTGAATTTCCGGCGTCTGGAAAATTCCATACCTGCACTTTTCCCGCTCTGCCTGTTTATTTCGATTTTTCCTGCCCAAAGGCGCATCCGGCCATTACGCCTCAAGCCGCAAAAGCCGTGCCTGAACCCCGGAAAGGCGCAGGGTGAGCACGCCGCCGTCCAGGCGTAAATCCGTATGGCGGTCCGTGGGATAAATACATTCCGCGCACCGCCAGCCCTTCAGGGGGATACGGCGCTCGCCCTCCCCCGTCTTTGTATGCCACACAGCCAGATAGGCCGTCCCGCCGCAGTCAACCCCTGCGCACAGCCATTCGTCCCCGAAGCCGCCCAGGCCCAGCGGCCAGAACGGCAGGCCGTCCTTCAACTGGTCCACGATCCGCATGTGGCAGGCGATGCCCTCGCGCACCAGATGCAGGCGCGCCGGGCTCAGCTCGGCCAGGTGGCCGCTCTGGTGGATGCGCAGGAGCATGGCGTTGACCATGTTGAAGATGGTCTCCTCCTCGTCGCCGTCCCGCATGGGATAGCTCCAGATCGCCGCCTGCTCCGGCGTGCACGCGGTCATGCAGTTGCAGGCGATGCAGGCCATCTTCACATAGTCCGTCTGGTCGGTCACGCTCTGGATGCTGTGGCGGCTCAGGTGCGAGTATTCCATGCGCATGCCGCCGCTGGAGCAGTTTTCGATCACCAGGCCGGGGTAGCGCGCAAACACGCCGTCCAGCCACGCCAAGTAGGCCCGCGTGTGCGAAAGCAGCCCGTCGCCGGCGCTGTCCGCATCGCGCTGGGTGCCGGGGCCGGCGTTGATGTTGTAATCCATCTTGATGTAGCCCACGCCGTATTCCTTCACCAGACGGTCGATGACGCCGTCGGCGTGCCGGATGACGTCGGGATTGCGGAAATCCAGCTGGTAACGGCTCTCATCGATCACGCGCCGGCCCTCGATCTGGAAGAACCAGTCGTCCGGGACCTGCGCGGCCAGCGGACAGTGGATGCCCATGACCTCCAGCTCCAGCCACAGGCCGGGAATCATGCCTTTTTTTCGGATATAGTTCAGCGCCTCTTCAATGCCGCCGGGGAAGCGGCCCTTCGCCGGAAGCCACTGGCCTACGCCGTCCCACCACGGGCCGTCGTCGTACCAGCCGCAGTCGATGCAGTAGTACCGGCACCCCGCCTCGGCGGCCGCGTCGATGAGCGGATATTCCTTCTCCGTGGTCGGGTCGCCCCAGAGGCAGTTCATGTAGTCGTTGAAGATGACGCTGGGGTGCTCGTTGTCCGCGTTGGGGCGGCGAATCAGGCGGCGGTACTTCGTCATCTCCCGGATGCTTTCCTCAAAATCCGCCCCGAAAGCCACGGCGCAGGGCACGGAGGCAAAGCGCTCGCCGGGTCTGAGGCGCTTGAGGAACTGGTGCTCCTGCCAGCTGGGGCCGCTGAGGAGAACGTAGAGCTTCCCGTCCAGGTCGCTCAATTCCCACATCCAGCTGGCCGAGGTCTCAATCTGCCAGGTCATCGCCTCCCCCGGCTGGCAGATGGCGCCCATGGGCAGGTGCTCCGCACAGGCCCAGGTGCCCGTATTGGACAGCGAGATCCGCTTCATGCTGAAATCGTTGACAGGGTCATAACCCAGCTCGTGGAGGGAATGAAATTTCCACTGACATTCGCCATACCAGGTGTTGTGGGGAATGCCCATGCGGTACTCCGGATCGCGCGGATCTTGCGCATGTCCCAGGCCCGTGAGGCGGAAGGAGGATACATGCTGGAGCGAAAGCTCCGCGTCGCCCGTATTTTCCAAAACGGTATAGGCCCGCAGCGCCTTCACCCCGTCGTAGAACTGAAACACCGTGGTGGCCCTAAGCCCCTGCGCGCCTTGCGTGAGTGTGAGAACGTCTCCCTGCGCGTTTCGGGAAAGCGCGTGCCCCTCATAGCGCAGCTCGCTCCCCGGCGAGGTGAGGCTGTGCTTTAAGCCATGGTGGTTGTTCTGGTTAAAGCCCGCGCACTGCACCTCGACCAGCGGATACCACTTGCCTTCCCCGGCACGTGACACATACCGCGCCGAGCAGTTCCACAGCGCCACATGCCCCTGCGCGTCCACACCGATGTCCACATGGATCCCGTTTTTTTCAAAGGTAATGTCCACTTCGCTCATCCTTTCACGGCGCCCACGGTCATGCCCTTGATGAAGTATTTTTGCAGCGAGATAAAGAGAATCGCGATGGGCAGCACGGAGATCACGATGGCCGCGAAGGCCGTCGAGTAGTCGCTGGACTGCTGGGAAAAGAGGCTCTGGATGGCCACGGTCATGGTTTTGAGGCGGTTGGTGCTGACATAGAGGGAGCTGAGCAGGTAATCGTTCCAGATCTGGAAGGACTGCATGATAATCAGCGTGGCCATGGCGGGCTTGAGCAGGGGCATGACGATGGTGAAATAGGTCCGGTAGACCGAGCAGCCATCGATGCGCGCCGCCTCCTCCAATTCCACCGGCACGGTGGACATGAAGCTGGTCATGAGAAAGACGCCGAAGGAGAGGTTTGTGGCGATGAACATGAGGATCACGCCCACGCGCGTGTTGACCAGCCCCGTGCGGTAGCCCACGATGTAGATGGGCAGAAACAGCGCCTGCGCAGGGATGAGGATGCCGATGATGAAGTACAGGTAGGCAAACCGGTAAAACCGCCCCCGGTTGCGCGCGATGGTCCACGCGGCGGCCCCGCACAGAAGCGCCAGGAAGGCCACCGCCACGATGGTGTACAGCGCGGTGTTGACGAACGTCACGCTCAGGTCGAGCTTGTTGTAGGCGTTTTGGTAGTTGGTCAGGTTCAGGCTTTCCGGCAAGGCGAGGGGGTTGCCGATGTAAAGCTCGCGCTTGGTCTTGAACGAGTAGTTGAGGATGATGAGCAAGGGGGCCAGAAACAGCAGGGCCGCGAGCGCCGTGACCACCTGCGTGGCCAGCGTGGCCCCGGTATAGCGCGTCCGTTCGCGCAGGTCTTTGGAGCGGGCCATCACATCTGCACCTCTCTTTTCTTGAGCACCTTCACCTGCAAAAACGCCACCACGAGCAGCGCCGCCACCACCGAGATCGTCAGCGCCGAGCCGTAGCCGTACTGCCGGCCGTTAATGGCGGTGGAATAGGTATAGTAGATGATGGATGTGGAGGCGCGGCCGGGGCCGCCGTTGGTGGAGCTGACCAGCAGGTCATAGACCTTGAGGGAGCCCGTTGTGATGCCCACGATGCAAATCGTCATGGCCGGGGCCAGCATGGGCAGCGTGATGCGCAGGAACTGCCGGAGGGCGGAGGCGCCGTCCACCTTGGCCGCCTCATAGAGGTCGCCGGGAATGGACTGCAAAGCGGCCAGATAGATCAGCATCCAGTAGCCGATCCACTGCCAGTTGTTGGCGATGAGAAAGCCGCCGAGCACGGTGCTCTCCTTGCCAAAGAGCATGGGGTTGGCGTCGATGCCCAGGCTTTTGAAGAGGGCCGGCAGCACGTTTCCGTAGATCTTGAGCCACACGAAGCCCACCACCACCGCGCTGATGAGGCAGGGCACGAAAAAGATCGTGCGCAGGAGCTTCTGCCCCTTGATGCCGCTGTCCAGCGCCACGGCCAGCAAAATGGCCGCCACGTTTTCGATGATGGTGTTCCAGAAGGTGAACTTGAGGGTGAAAAGCCACGCGTTTCCCGCGTAGGAATCGGCAAACATGCGGACATAGTTGGAAAGGCCCACGAAGGGCTTCTCCACCGTCATGCCGTTCCACGAGGTCAGCGAGTAGTACATGGCCAGAAACATGGGCAGAATCAGCCCAACGGTGAAAATGATCATCCCCGGAAGCACCAGGGACAGGTATTGCAGCTGGGTGCGCCTGCGGCTGCGCATCAGTGACACCTCCCAAGAAAAAGGCGGCTTCTCCGCCCGGAAGAAGCCGCCGGTTGAAGCGGTGGGTTACTTGCTGTTGTCGCGGCGGGCGTCGGCCGCGTTGAGGGCTTCCTCGATGGTGATGTTGCCCTGCAGGTACTCGGCGATGTCCTTGGCGTTCTCCTCCTGGAAGCCGCCCCAGACCAGCTGGTTGTTGCCCAGGTTGACGTCCTGAATCATGCCCTCGGCGGCATAGGCGTCGATGTCGGTCTGGCTGGGATTGGGGAAGGTCGGGGTCACGCCCTTGACCATGGGCGCGGTCTTGGTATAGTCGTAGATCTCCTGCTGGAGCGCCGCATCGGTGGCGATGACCTCGAACACCTTGTCGATGGCGTCCTGATATTCGCTCTGGGCGCTGGCCATGAAGGTGATGTTGGGCTCAAAGAGCAGCTTGGCGTCGCCGGTCTGGTTGGGGAAGGGAAAGATGCCGAAGTCGTAGCTCTCGTCGATATCCAGGAAGTTCTGGATGGACCATGAGCCGCTGACCTTCATGGCGGCTTCGCCCATCACCATGCGGGCGTCGCAGGCGGTCTGCTCGGTGGAGAAGGTCTCGTCGGTCCAGGTATGGTCGTAGATGAGCTTGTTGTACTCGTAGCAGGCCTTGTATTCCTCGCTGGTGGCGAAGCTCACCTCGCCCGCGCGGAACATGTCGCCCCAGGTGGGGTACTTGTTGAACACATCGTTGACCGCAAACTGCATGGTCACGTTGCCGATGGACCAGGTGTCCACCATGTGGGAGGCAAAGGGAATGATGCCGTTTTCCTCTAGGGTGGCGATGACCGCGTCCAGCTCCTCCAGCGTCTTGGGAACGCTCAGGCCCAGATCCTCAAAGATCGCGCGGCTGTAGTACACGCCCTGATAGAGGCAGTTGAACGTCATGCCCATGACCTTGCCATCCAGCGTCACGCCCGTCTTGGCGGCGTCGAGGATGTTGTCCATGTAGGGCTTGTCGGTCAGATCCGCCAGCAGGCCCAGCGAGCCGTAGGTGCTCACGTCCTGCGCCTTGCCGATCATGATGTCGGGCAAGCCGCTCTGCATGTAAACCTGCATCTTGGGCTGGAAGTCGTTGCCCCAGTCCACGCATTCCCATTCGAGCTTGATGTTGGGGTACTTTTCCGCCAGCGCGGCGTCAATCATGTCCTCGATGCCCGCGTCCGTGGTGGACTGGCCCGCCAGCACGCGCAGGGTGATGGTTTCCTCCGCGCGGGCAAAGGAACACAGGCCCATGGCCAGCGTCAAGACGCAGACAAGAGCAAGCAGCTTTTTCATGTTCGTCTCCTCCTTACAATCGCGGCGGGGCTTTTGCCCGCCTTTTGTTTGTCCCCATTGTAGAGAAAACGGCGCATGAAAAATAGGATAGATTTGCACTTTTCACTTGGACGAATTTGTTACGGCGCTAAAAGGCTCTCCCCGCGCAGCGCATCCCAGCCCTCCAGAACCCCGCTTACTTCCCCGCCGCTCTCCAGCGCCTCCAGCAGCGATTCGGCGCAGGCGTACTGGTATGACCAAACGATCTGGTTGTTGCCCGCGGACGCGCTGATCAGCCGGTCCTGCGCGGCATAGCGGTCGATATCGGCGCGGATCATGGAAAGCGTGCCGCTGGCGGGCGCGGCCGTGAGGGTGCTGTCGGTCTGGGTGAAGGCGCAGAGCGTCTCCGCCAGCTCGCCGTCGGTGAGGATGGAGCGGCAGATCTCGTCAATCAGCGCGTCATGCCCGGTGGTCGCGCTCTTCATGAAGGTGGTATTGGGCTCCACAATCAGGCTGGAATCGCCGGTCCGGTTGGGATAGGGAAAGAAGCCGATCTTGCGGTAAGGCGCGATGGATTGCAGCGTCTGCACCGACCAGCTCCCGGTCAGGTACATGGCCGCCTCCTCCTGGGCGAAGCGGCGCGTGGCCTCGCTGTTGGAGACGGACGCCGCGTCGGGCCAGGTGTGCGCCAGCACATAGGCCGTCTCCTCCACACAGGCGCGGTAGGCCCGGTCCGTGACGAAGGACACCTCGCCCGCGCGCAGGCGGTCGCCCCAGTCCGGCACGCGGGAAAATACCTCGTTTAAGGCAAACTGCATCAGAATGTTGCCCGTGTACCACGTTTCCTGAAAGTGCGCGGCAAAGGCGACCTGCCCGGCGCTTTCCAGTCGGTCCACGATGGCGCGAAGCTCCTCAATCGTTTCAGGAGGCGTAAGATTGAAGCGGTAGAAAATGTTCTTGTTGTAGAGCACGCCCTGATAGATCTGGTTATAGGTCAGGCCGTAGAGTGCGCCGTCCACCGTGGAGGCAATCTGCCCCTGCTCGGTCAGGAGGGACGCAAAGTCCTCCGGAAAAGTCCCCAGCGCGCCCAGCGCGGAATAGGCCTGCACGTCCTGCGCCTTGCCGATGATGAGATCCGGCGTCTCGCCGGAGGCGATCTTGGCATTGAGCCTGCCGCTGAACTGTTCGCCCCAGTCTACGCTTTCCCATTCCAGCTCCACCTCGGGGAAATGCTGCTCGATATGGGCGCGCAGCATGTCGCCCACGCCGGGATCGGAGGTCGATTCCCCGAAAAGCACCGTCAGGCGCGTACCCTCCGGGCGCGCGGTATAGACCACCGAGGGCCGCGCCGCGCAGGCGCACAGCGACAGCGCCAGCAGCATGCACAGCGCCGCGCCCGCAAGCCGTTTAGCCATCGTCCCCCGCCTCCCTGTACTGACGGGGGCTGATTCCCGTCAGCTTTTTGAACACGCGGCTGAAATAGGCGTAATCGCCATACCCCACCGCCTGCGCCACCTCCGTAATGCTAAGCTCCCGTCTTCGCAGCAGGCGCTTGGCCTCGGCGACGCGAAGCCGCGCGACATACACGGTGAGATTGCTGCCCGCCGCCTGCTTGAACGAGCGCGACAGGTAGCTCCCGTCCAGCCCGAAGCGGCTGGCCAGATCGCCCAGAGACAGGTCCTCGATGTAATGCGCGTCCACGTATTGCCGGACCTGCTCCATCACGCCCGTCGCCGGCTCGCCGCACGGCGCGCTCCAGAAGGCCTCGTCCTCCATCTGCATCAGCGTTTCCCGAAGCTGGGTGGGCTGGGAAAAGACCATGGGAAGCGTGTCGATCAGCGTTTCCACCACCAGCGCCTGCGCTGCGTCCCCACGTTCCTCCACGCTGCGGTGCAGCACCCAGGCGATGGCCGTGACGCAGTGCAGATATTCCATCTGCGGCCACGCCTGCGCCTGCGGGCTCCACAGGCCCGTCTGCTCCACCAGGCGGTCGAACCAGTCGCGTTGCTGCATCCTGACCGCCTGCTCCATCTGCTTTTGCAGCGCAGGGCTGAGCCGCTGGGAAAGCGGCTTGCGCTCCTGGCGCGCGGCAAAGACCACCTCGCTCCCCGGACGCATGGGCAGCGTGAGCAGGACGGTACGCGTCTCGTTATAGACCTTGCGCAGGTCCCCGAAGGAAAGGCACGCCTCGCTGATGACCGCACGCGCCGGGCTGCCCGTATAGGCGAGCAGGGCCTGCGCCGCGGCCGCGAGCGCCTCCGAGAGCGCCCCAGCGTCCGTGGGGGTAATGAGAAGGTAGTGCGTCAGATGGTAGAGGTTGCGGATGATGAGCCGGGGACGGAGGGAGATAGTTTCCTCCAGCAGTTTCTTGATGGCGGCGCCGTTTGCGGCCGAGGCGCCGGGCACATCCAGCAGCGTGAGGCGGTAGCCGGAAAATCGCTGTTCATACTCAAATAGCTGCGCCTCCACGTCCTGCGCCTGCGCCTGATGGCGCGCGGCGTGCAGCAGCTCGGAGAAGTCCCGGTCGAGCATCGCTGAAGCGGCGTCGGAGAGCTTTTTTTGAAGCTCCGTGCGGTCGCGCTCCTCGCGCTGGCGCTTGAGCACCTTGTCGATGGCCTTGTCCAGCGCCTCCAGCAGCGACGCCTTGGAGATGGGCTTGAGCAGGTAGTCCAGCGCGCCCGCCAGCAGCGCCTGGCGTACATATTCGTAATCGCTGTACCCGCTGAGCACGAGGATGGCGGTCTGCGGGCTGACGCTCTGTGCCTGGCGGATGAGCTCCACGCCCGAAAGGTAGGGCATGTTGATATCGGTGATGAGAATATCCACCTTTTGGCTTTTGAGCGCCGCAAGCGCCTCCTCCCCGTCGGAGGCCGGCTCCAGAAACGACATGCCGTAGGCCGGCCAGTCCAGCGCCGTGCGCAGGCTTTCCCGAATCCAGTACTCGTCGTCCGCAATCAGCACGGACAAAAGCGCCTCACGCATGCTCGTCCCCCCTTTTGGGAATGCACAGGATAACTCTGCACCCCTCGCCGACGCGGCTTTCGATGCTCAGTCCGTACTTTTCGCCAAAGAGCAGCTTCACCCGTGCGTTGATGTTGCGCAAACCGATGGAGCGGCTGACCAGAATGCTGTCGGGATCGTAGGTCAGGGCCGAGGCGATGGTCGCTTCGTCCATGCCCACGCCGTTGTCCTCCACGGTGATAAAGAGGCGGTCCTGTGCGCACTGCGCCTTCAAGGCGATGCGCTTTTCCCCGCGCTTGTCGCGCAGGCCGTGGTTGACGGCGTTTTCCACCAGCGGCTGGAGCGACAGCCTTGGCACACGGGCCTCCAGCGCCTCCTGTGGGATATCCAGCGTCAGGTGCAGGCCGTTCTGCGTGCGCACGTTCATCACAAACAGGTAATTCTTCAAGTGCCGCAGCTCCTCGCTGACCGTGGCGAGCGGCTCGTCCATGTTGAGGCTGTAGCGGAACAGGGCGCTTAGCGCCTGGCACAGCGTGCTGACCACCGGGCATCCCCGCGTCATGGCGATGGCGCTCATGGTGTCCAGCGTGTTATAGAGGAAGTGCGGGTTGACCTGCATTTGCAGCGCCTTGTACTTTGCATCGTTCATTTGCAGCTCGGCGCGGTACTGCTGGGCGATGAGGTCCTCGATGCGGTCCAGCATGGCGTTGAACTCGCTGCCCAGCACGCCAAGCTCATCCTGCCGCATGGCGGCCAGCCGGAGCGTGGTTTCGCCCTCGCGGATGCGCACGGTGGTTTCCACCATGTTGGTCAGCGGACGGGTGAGGCTGCGGGAAACAAACAGGAACAGCACTCCAAAGGCGGTGAGCACCAGCAAGAACACGCTCACCGTCGTCTGCCACAGCAGCGACTGATTGGCGTTGAGGGCCGTCAGCGGCACGAGGGAATAGATGTTCACGCCGTACTTGCGCATGGCCTGCACATAGAGCACACAGTCGGGCGCAGCCTCTTCCTCTCCCCTGGCAATCGCCTGTTCAACGCTCTCCATGCGTTCCTGCGCCTGCTCCGCTTCACCGGGCAACTCCAGCATGGCTTCTCTCCCCGGCGTCTGTAGCCACAGGCTCTGCTCCTGCGAATAGCGGTACTTGCCCAGCAGCTCCCGGTACCCCATGGGGTCCAGATCGCACACCATATAGCCCACCGGCGTTTTGGCGTTCTCCAGAATACGCATCACACACCGCACCAGCCGGGTCTGGCGCTTGCTGTTGTAATAGCTCGTCACGGCCATCACCGCGTCGTTGCTTTCCACGATCTCCTTCACGCCCTCATCCGCGCCGGGCATGGTCCCGTCATAGAGGTCCTCCGGATAGGTATAAATGGGCGTCTGCGCGTGCCGGTAGGAGGAAACCAGCTGATGCTCCGGAGTATAGATATAGAGCGCGTTGAGGTACTGGGGCGGCTCAAACGCCTCGTAAGCCATCGTATAGGCCAGCGAGGCATATGTCTGCGCCAGGCTGGCGGCATCCTCCAGGGCAAGGGCACGCAGGAAGTCCTTATGCTCATAGATGGTGATGAGGCTGTTCTCCACGGCCTTGACGCGCTCGTAGAGATCGTCGCCGAGATTGGCCAGAGTATTGGCGTTGATGGTTTCCACCTGCGCCGAGATGATCTGCGTGGAGCTGCGCGTGAAAAGGGTAAGCTGAATCAGCATCGCCCCAACCATGCACGCCAGACATGACAGAAGAATCCGTACGCGCAGGCTGAGCGGGCGCCTCATCACGCTTTCCTCCCTTCTTCCTTGCCAGAATATGCCTTGCCCCTTCTTTGCAAAAGCTGTTCATTTATCAGGCCGTGTGATATCCGATTCAGTATAGCATAAGCGGAGGCGGTTTTCAATTTGATTGGTTTCAGGGGATGCACAACAGAGTGTATGATCAGAGAATGCAAAATGTATTATGATTTTTCTTGCAATCCCATCTACATCTACGCTTAGCAGGTCGGGGTGGAATAGCGGCTCGTTCTGCCTTTATCGGAGTACCATTGCGGATCACGCAGAAGCACAGAATGCTCATCGCATTCAGACGTCGTCGGCTTTATAAGCAAAGCGATTCCGCTTTCGTCGCCAGTTTAAGCCTTGCGCAACAGGTTGTTTCCGTATGACTTCCCAGCCGTACAGGCACGGGAAAGCCACATTTCAGCGAAAAAGACCGCTAATTCTTTCGACAGC
>USFL01000002.1 GCA_900553905.1 uncultured Eubacteriales bacterium
GGGTTTCAGGTGGTGGGATTAGTAGGGCTCGAACCTATGACCTCCACGATGTCAACGTGGCGCTCTAACCAACTGAGCTATAATCCCGTCCGTGCCGCGTTGCATGACGCACATCCGCTGCAACGGAGGTGATTATACCATGGATTATACATTTTGTCAAACGCATATTTGCATTTTGTATAAGCGTGGCTGCTCCATCGCCGCTTGGAGCGAAGCACGAGGCGGCCGGGCTTCTTTGTTTCCACGGAAGCATCCGGCTCATGCAAAGGACCGTCGACCTCCGGCCAACGGTCCTTTGCGGCCCGCTTTCTGCGTCTCCGGTTCAGGAGTGCCTGCGCTGCTCGGGCCGGTTTTATTCAGCCAGCACTTCCTCCTCGCAGAGGCGGAAATAGCGGACGCTCTTGGAAACCAGCTCGTCCAGCTGTTCCGGCGGGGTGATGGCGTTCTGAGCGGGATAGGGATCGCCGCCGGGACCAAGGGGCTCGGGCGTGACGAAGCACGAATCGTTGTTGTATCCGATGAGGTAGAGGGCGCGGATGATGGTCTTGATGTCCATGAAGCCGTCGCCCAGGGCGCAGCGGTTGGTATCGGCCATGTGCAGGTTGGTCAGCATGTCGCCCGCATCCCAGATGGCCTGACCAATGTGTTTTTCGCCCACCAGCATGTGATAGACGTCGCCGTTGATGTGCTGAACGCCGGGATGGTTAAGCAGGCGGATGTAGTCCTTCGCCTGTTCAAAGGTATGAACGACGCTGGTTTCCGCTGCACGGATCGGCTCGATGGCCGCGCGCACACCATACTGCACAAACAGGTCCGCTACACGGCTCAGGCTGTCGATGCTGCGGGCGATTTCACTGTCGTCATACTTTCCGGGACGGCCCGCCGCCGCCGGGCACACGAGCATGTACTTGCCGCCCATTTCCGCAGTAAAGGCGACCTCGCGCTTGATGTAGTCGATGGCGGCCTGACGCTGGATATGGCGGTTGGAGGACAGGTCGTTGTCCGCGCTGAACATGCCGCAGATTGCCATGCAGCTCCACGTAACGGATGTCGTTTTTCGCCAGGCGCTCCAGGGAACGCTCCAGCGGCTCCAGGCCGAATCCCCAGTTGCTCCAGGAGAAGTTGAGCCGCTTTTCGAGGCGCTGCGGGTGCTCGGCCTTGAGCTGGGCGAATGCGCGTTGGATGTTCTGGCCCAAAACCTCGTAGTTTTGCATGAAAAACACCTCGCTTTTTATCGTTGGGACAAGGTTGCGCAAAGTGGAAGGCATATGTCCTGAGATTCTCCGGCAACAAACCACGTACCCCATGGTTTTGAGCAGCGGATACGGCAGTGGGTAGGCGCTCGCCACCCGCCCCATTTCCGTGCCGGCTCCGCCGCGATGGATCGGGGGGCCGCTCAATCAACGCTCATCCCGCATGGATGCCGATATCCGGCTCATACCGTTCTCAGGGCAGCCATATGAAAGAGAAAGGCTGCCATCCGGGCCGCAGGAGCCGGTTGTTACCGTGCTGCCAAGATCCTCCTGACAGCCTGGGAAAAACAGGATGCGTTCAACGTACGCGGTACCCATCCAGCAGGTCGAAGCGGAAGCACACGCCCGTCCCGCTTTCATCCGGCGGATAGGCGTAGCCCTCGCGCACCTCAAGGGGATGGGTGGTGTACCGGTCGATGGGGAAGCTGTGCACCTCCAGCCAGCCGGCGTTGCATACGCCCGACAGCAGGCTGACGTGCAGCTCCTGCATGCCGTGAGTCGATACCGGGCAGTGGCGCGCATAGGCCAGCGCGGCCACCTTGAGCCACGCGGTGATGCCGCCCACGTTGGAGGCGTCCGGCTGCGGATAATCGATGCAGGCGGATGCCATCATGTTTTCAAACTCATATACGAAATGAAAGTTTTCGCCGGCGGCGACGGCGATGCCCGCCTGCTGCGTCATACGGCGGTAGCCGTCCGGATCGTCGGGATCGACGGGTTCCTCCATCCACAGGGGCCGGTAGGGCGCGATGGCCCGGCACACGCGCAGGGCGTTCTCCGCGGTCCATTTGTAATTGGCGTCTACCATGAGCGTCCGGTCCGGTCCGATCAGCTCGCGTACGGCAGCGACGCGGGCGGCGTCCTCGGCTACCGTGTCCTTGCCCAGCTTGATCTTGACCGCCGTATGCCCCTGCCGGAGATAACTGCGGATGTTGTCCAGCAATTCCTCCTGGCTGAAATCCAGATCAATGCCGCCGGCATAGGCGCGCGCGGCCGTTGGCGCCGCCGCCCACCATCTTCCACAGCGGCAGTTTGGCCCGCTTGCAGCGGATGTCCCACAGGGCGATGTCCGCCGCCGAGATGGCGAACGCATCGATCCCGCCGCGGCCCACGTAGTGCAGCCTGCGGCGCAAATCGCTCCAGATGCCCTCGATGCAGGCGGCGTCCCGCCCCAGAAGGGCGGGGGTTACGTCCCTGTCGAGCAGCTCCACGATGGCGGTCCCGCCAATCCCGCCGGTATAGGTGTAGCCATAGCCGGTGCAGCCGTCCTCCGTGGTGACGATGCACATCACCAGCTCGAAATGCGTGTGCTTTTCGTGGCTGGCGTCGCCCAGCGGCTGGGCAAGGGGCACCTGATACAGCCGGTTTTCCACCTGAACGATGGTTTGCATGCGTTAGTTTCCTTTCAGGACAGCTCAGAACAGGTCCCCGTTTTCGTCGAACACCAGTGCCTCCGGCTCGCCCAGAATCTCCATGCCGGGCGTGGCGGCCACCTCGTCCAGCAGATTTTCGGATACGTAGATGGTGTCCATGGCCAGCGTGCTGGCGATGCGGATCATGGTGACCTCCTCCGGGAGCTTTGCGGGGGTCATCTTGATGGTGGCCTGGATGGTTTCCTTCTGCGTATCAAAGTACATGGAAATCTTGCAAAGGCAGGTCACCGTGCTGGTGAGCGAGTTGGGGTAGGTATTTTCGCGGCTCATGCGCTCCACCACGCGGCGCGAGCAGGTGTCAGCCATGCCCAGGCCCACCACATTGCCCAGCGTCTCGTCGGTGATGTCCAATATGCCGATGCGGTAGGCGTCGATGCCGCCCTGAATCGTGGGCACAAT
The DNA here is from genome assembly GCA_900553905.1 of uncultured Eubacteriales bacterium. Lineage (GTDB taxonomy): Bacteria > Bacillota > Clostridia > Christensenellales > Aristaeellaceae > Limiplasma > Limiplasma pullistercoris. Next base: position 3,086 of record USFL01000002.1, read on the forward strand.
CCACCGCCCCGCGATGTTGGGGTCCATGCCCTCGCCGCTGATGTCCTTTCCTACATGGTCGCCACCACGGGGCATCCCACGTTTTCCTCCGTGACGCCATAGCCATGGATGACGTCCAGCTGCCCCTGCGCCGTGGCTGCCCATGGCGGGAATCACGAAGGGCTTGGCTCCGTGCTCCTTGAGGAAGGAAACCACCTCACGGATCACCACGGCCAACTGATCGATTCCGCGGCTACCAGCGGTGATCGCCACCGACATGCCCGGCTCAATGGCGGAAACCACGGCCGGACGCGCCAGCTCGCGGCGCGCCTCGGCCGCCACATCCTCAAGGTGGGAAGCGTCAAAAATCTGGCGAACCGGCGCCAGTCGGGGAATGGGCACATCTTTGAGCAGTTCATGAATGGAGCCCATGTTTCTTACCTCCTTCAAACGATTCACAACTGGCGCCTGAAGCGCCGGACGGAAAGCAACGTGGCCGCATCATTGCTGACACGCCGAGGGAACGTTCCCATAAGCAAGCGAAATACCTTGTCTCCTAGCCCTGCGGGGGGCGGATACGGCGGATTCTCATCCTTGCTTTCCTCAACCTTTCTGCTTTATATATAATCACTTTCACAACAAAAAGCAATTGCTTTGTGGATTATTTTATTTTAAAAAACATATTGCATTTTTCAAATCATTATGTTAAAGTGGTGCTAAGGATTAATGGAAGCGTTCCCAAATGGCTTGGGCGCAACGTGAAAGCAGTATACGCCATGGGTATCCCCTTTGTTTTTCTGTTGAGCAAACCCCTTGCGGGCGTTTGTGCGAATGCTTGTCCGGGTTTCAGGCGTCGTCCTTCGGCGCTGAAAAATACATAAGAGGGAAATACCATGAAAAAATTCATCGCTCTTGCCCTGGTACTGGCCCTGGCCTTGACGCTTGCCGTGGTTCCTGCGGGTGCCGAAGACACCATCAAGATCAAATTCGCCTACATGCCCCCGAACTGACCCCCGAAGAGTGCGTGGAAGCCACCATCGCTTACACCTTCCGCGATTATCTGGAAGAGCACTTCCCCGGCCGCTTTGAACTGGAGATTTATCCGTCCGGTCAGCTGGGCTCCTTTGCGGAAACTTACGCGGGCAACTCCGACGGCAGCATTGAGATCTCGCTGGTCAACGTGGCGGCCATCGCTACCGTGGACAACAGCCTGAACGTATGGCAGATCCCCGGCTCCGTGGTCAGTCTGGACCATATGCGCGCGCTTCTGTCCAGCGAAGAGGCCATGGCGACCTTTGACAATGTGAGCCAGCAGACCGGCACCACCATCCTGATGGGCTTCTCCGCCGGCGCCCGCCGCTTCACCAACAACGTCCGTGAGGTAAAGACCCCCGCCGACATGAACGGCATCGTGTTCCGTACCATGGAAAACCCGCTGTACGTCAAGATGGTTGAAGCAATGGGCGGCGTGGCCGTTCCCATGGCCTCCAGCGAGATGTACTCCGCCCTGCAGAACAAGGTCATTGAGGGCCAGGAGAACCCGATTGCTTCCATCATCTCTGACCTGACCTATCAGGTGCAGGATTACCTAGTGCTGGACGGCCACGTGTACTCCGTCGCCTTCATGGTGACCAACACCGCCTGGCTCAACAGCCTTGATCCCGAGCTGCAGGAAGGCATCAAGGCCGCTGCGCAGGCCGCTTTTGAGGCCTCTAATGATCGCGTGGATATCATGGAAGCCGAGGGCCTTGATTTCCTCAAGGAGCAGGGCATGACGGTGTACGAGCCGACCGAAGAAGAGATCGCCGAGTGGATGACTGCCTGCTATGACGGCACCTACGACTACGTCGTCGAGCAGCTGGGCCAGGAAACCGTGGACAACTTCATGGCGATCGTCAACAGCCTGAAGTAAGCCGCCGCAACATTTCCACGATCAATACTTCCTCGGGTTCATCTGGGCGCGCAAGCGCCCAGATGAACCCGCATCTATGAGGAGAGCAGGCCATGGAAACATTGAAAAAAGTCTACTTCACGGCAAGCAAGGTAGAATACCAGGTGTACAAGGTCTGTAAAGCCCTGGGCGCGCTTGCCATGTCGATTGCCTTCCTGGCAATTTTTCTGCAGGTCATTTATCGCTATATCCTATGCAACTTCATGAACCTTCCCCTGGCCTTTACCGAAGAGCTGGCCAGGTACTGCCTGTTTTGAATCATCTATCTGTTGCTGCCCGTCAGCATTAAGGACGGCATGGAGGCCGCCAACACCTACCTGCCCGGCAAACTCAAGGGTGCGGCCAAAACCGCCCTGTACCTGCTGGTGCGCGGCCTGTGCCTGGTTATCGCGCTCATTGCCTTCATCTATTCTTTCTCCACGCTGCAAACCTACTGGAATTTCACCTCGCCGGTCATGCAGCTGCCAGGCTTTTTCCAATATGGACCGGTTGTCATCGGAATGGGCATCGTGATCATCCGTTACATCATCGAAATGATGGGCTTTGCCTGCGGCGAGATCAAGCCCTTTGAATCTGTTGGACAAGGAGGCGTTGAGTAACCATGGAAGCAATCATCGTTCTGGTTGCCTTTCTGCTGCTGGTGCTCTTCATCTTCGCCGCCAACATCATGTCCCGCGGCGGCATCACAAAACGCATCTTCCTGTTCTGCGACGCCATCTGCGGCCACTTCAGCGGCGGCCTGGCGCACGCCAACGTGCTGGCCAGCATGCTCTTTGGCGGCATCAGCGGTGCCTCCAACGCCGACACCGTGGGCCTGGGCGCCATCGAAATCGAAATGATGACCGAAAAGGGCTATAAGCGCAGCTACTCCGCCGCCGTTACCGCGGCCAGCGCCATCCTGTCCTCCATCGTGCCGCCCAGCAACATCTTCATTGTCTACGCCGTTACAGCGGGCACGGTTTCGGTTTCGGCCATGTTTATCGGTGGCATCGTGCCGGCTGTGCTGCTCACTGCGTTGCTGATCGGCCTCAACGTCTATTACGCCAAGCGCTACAACTTCCCCAAGAATGAGAAGTTCGCTGGCTGGCGCTATGTGGGCAAAACGGCGCTGCAGACTCTGCCAGCCCTGTTCATGCCCATCATCATTCTGGGCGGCATCCTGGGCGGCGTGTTCACGCCCACCGAGTCCTCCGTGGTGGCGGGTGTCTACGCGCTGGTAGTTTCGGCTTTCATCCTGCGCAACCTCACCTGGCGCGACGTGTACGAAGCGCTGGTGGAGTCGGCCAAGATGACAGCCGTGGTCATGTTCATCATCGCTGTGGCCGCCGCCATGGGCTGGGGCATTACCACCATGCGCCTACCACAAAAGATCTCCGAATGGTGCCTGTCCTTTGCGCATACCAAGATGCAGTTCATGATGCTGTGCTTCGTGCTGCTGGTCATCATCGGCATGCTGGTGGACGTCACCCCCGCCATCCTGATCATCGTACCTATTCTGGTGCCCGCTGCCAGGCCTTCGGCGTGGATACGCTCTACTTCGGCCTGTTTGTCGCCATGACACTGACCATGGGCCTGTTGACCCCGCCGGTCGGCATGCTGCTGTTTACCACATCCACCGTCGCAAAGATCGACCTGTCCGCGATGTACAAATCCATCTTACCCTATGCGCTGGTGGAAATCATCTTCTGCGTGCTGCTGATCTTTGCCGAGCCGGTGCTGCTGTTCCTACCGCGCCTGTTTGGCTACTAAACGAGGAGTTCCAAAGGGGGTTCGCATAGACGCATGAGGGCAACCATACGCGATTTGGCAAGCCTGTCCGGGTTATCCACCTCCACGGTTTCGCGCGTGCTGACAGACAACGCGCACGTGAGCAAGGCTGCCAGGGAAAAGGTGGAGCAGGCCATACGCCAAACCGGCTATGTGCCCAACGGGCTTGCCCGTGGGCTTGTGCAAAAGCGCCGTGATTTGATTGCCGTGATTGTGCCGGACGGATACAACCCCTACTATGATGATATCCAGCTTGGGATTCATCAGGAAGCCTCACAGAACGGTTTTGACGTTATCACCATTTCCGAGGGCAATCACTCTTGCATCAGAACGGTCAAAAAGATCATTGAGATCGGCATTGACGGCGTGCTGCATCTGGGCGCACTGGAGAGTGACGACGTCATTCCGCTGCTGGTGCAAAACGACATGCCGTTTGTCCTGCTATGCAGGCAGCTTTCCACCATCGAAGCCGACACCGTGCTCTTTAACGATTATGAGGCGGCGTTTTCCGCTACCGAGCATCTTATCATGCTGGGCCACCGCAACATCGCCTACATCTGCGGCAGGCGTAATTCGCTCTCCAGCCTGGAAAAGTATCGCGGCTACGCCGGAGCGCTCGCAAAGCACGGCATCGCAGTCAATGCTGCGCTGGTGGGCTGGGGCCAGCTGGACATGCAGAGCAGCTATCGGGTGATGAATGAATTTCTGGACGCGCGTGCGTCAGGATGTCTGTCCTTCACCGCCGTGGTAGCCGGAAACGACATGATGGGATTCGGCGCGAGAGAGGCTATGCTGGAGCGTGGCCTCTCCATCCCCGACGATCTGTCTCTGGTTTCCATGGATGATATCAGCTGGTCTGCCATACAGGGTGTTGAAATGACCTCTGTGCGTGTGCCGAGGCTGGAGATGGGCCGCATTGCCTGCCAGCTGCTGCTCAAGCGAATCGCGCAGCCTGAACGCAAACATGAAGTGCATATCTTGGATACGCAGCTCTCCATTCGCAAAAGCTGCTGTCCGCCAAAGGAGCAAAAAGAATGATCATTACCGACGTAAAACCCATTAAATTGCAATTCTGGCCGCCCAACCCGCCGCGCGACGGCCTGGCCGCCATTCCCACGCGCGATGTGTTTCTGGTGCAGATCGAAACCGACGCGGGCATCACCGGCATCGGCGAAGGCTTTGCGCTGGGTTCGCTGGAATCGCTGGCGACGCTGACCATGGAGACCCTCAAGCCGCTGCTGCTGGGCCAGGACCCGACCATGATCGAGGCATTGTGGAACCGCATGTACCTGGGCACCGCGCGCTATGGCCGCCGTGGCATCATGATGGCCGCCATCAGCGCGGTGGACATCGCCCTATGGGACATTCTGGGCAAAGCGGCCTCCATGCCGGTGTACAAGCTGCTGGGCGCGGCCAAGCATTCGCTGATTCCCTATGCCAGCGCCGGGTATTACCAAGAGGGCAAGGGCATTCCCGAACTGCAGGAGGAATGCGCCGGGTATGTGAAGATGGGTTTTCAGGCCGTAAAGATCAAGGTCGGCGGAGCGCCGGTGGAGGAGGACATCGCGCGGGTTCACGCGGTGCGCGAGGCCATCGGACCCGACGTGGCGCTGGGCATCGACGCCAACAACGCCTGGGATTATCCCACGGCCCTGAAAATGGCGCGCGCCTGCGAAAAGGAAAACGTGCTGTTCTTTGAGGAGCCCATGTCTACCGACTATCCGGAGGACTGCCTGCGCCTGGCGCAGCATACGGACGTATCCATCGCCGGCTACGAAACGCTCCTGACCCGCTATGGCATGAAGGATTTCATCACCCGCAGCGCCGTGGACATCGTACAGACCGATGCGATCTGGACGGGTGGCATCACGGAGGCCCGCCGCGTGGGCATGCTGGCTGGAACCTGGGGCAAAATGGTGATCCCCCACTTCTCGGCATCCATGGTATCTCTGGCCGCCAACCTCAGCTTCGGCCTCTCGCTGTACAACACCAAGTACATGGAATACACCCTGGACGAAAATCCCCTGCGCAGCGAGCTTTGCAAAAAGAGCATCGTGATGCAGGACGGCGTGGTGACGGTGTTCGACGAGCCGGGTCTGGGCGTGGAACTGAATCCGGAAACCGTGGAGCGTTATCGCGTGTAAATGGCCTCCACCTCTTTCCCCTGGCGCATGCCAGGGGATTTTGTTTTGCAAAGCCGATCCGCCCCGGCCCTAAATGGGGCCGGGGCGGCTTATGTCATTCCCGCGTCAGCGTATAACGCACCAGCTGCTGCACTTTGCCGCAGGAAGCGTCGATGACGCAGGCGTCCTTTTCGCTGGTGACGGACAGGTTGGTGGGGGCCACATCGCGGTCGATCACCGTCGTCCGCATGCGCCAGTCCCCTTCCGCATCGGGCTTTTGAAGCATCATAAGAGCACCGTCGCCGCCTCGGTAGGCGGCCAGCAGGGCGGGCCGGCCCAGAATGTCTCCGCCCCAGAGCGCATGGGCAAAGGGCGCATCGAAACGATAGACGATCTCCCACCGGTCCCCGCACAGCTTGTTCACCGCGATCTCGTCGCCATGGAATCCCTCGATGGTCACCAGCTCCTCCACGCCGTCCCCATCCAGGTCCACCGTCACGGCGTCGCTGATTTCCCGATCCAGCAGGCGCTCGGCCCGCCAGGGGATGTCCGCGCCGCCGGGCACCGCCACCTCGTACAGCCCCTCCGAACCGGCGATCAGCAGCACCTCGCGCCCGTTTCACATGGTGCGGCAAAAGCCATGATTCTTGGTCAGGCTGGGAATGATGGGCTGCATGTCCCGCGGCGGACGGCCGCCGTCCAGCTCGCCCACGGCCGTTACGCCCGGCGAGCTCCCGTCATCACGGAAGGCTTTCGCTTTGCACAGCTGACAGGCGACGAGGAACTGCCTCCCCTGAATCTCGACAATGTCAAAGCGGTGCAGATAGGGATACTCCATCCACTTTTCCGCCTTCCAGCCCTCCGGCGTGGGCGAGGTCTTGACGATGCAGGCCTCCGCCGCGTCAAAGCCGGGGAAAAAGTTCTGTACGGCCAGAAAGGCTCCCTCCGGCTCCAGCTGGCTGATGCTCATGCAGCCGCCGGCGTCATGCCATGCGGGGGTCTGCGCCTCGGGCACGTGCCAGTCGTACACCCGGCAGCCGCCCCGGCCCTCGGAGGCGCATACGCCCAAGCGCCCCTGGGGCGTATGCAGCTGGTTGACCGCGTAGCACATGGGCAAAGAAAGAAGCACCTCACGGCAAATGGAGATTCCGTCCATATCCTTCTTCCCTCTTTCCTGTTTTGACCCTGGCGGATGCACCGCCGCGCCCCTGAAAAGGCGGGGCCTATGCTGTTTTCAGTATAGCCCCGCCGGGCGGCGCTGTCAACCGCATCCAACATCCTCACGTCCGTAGCTGATAGGGCGTTATGCCGGTCACACGCTTGAACGCCTTGGTAAAGCTGCTCTGATCCGCATAGCCCACGGTCATGGCGATTTCATTGATGGGATACTGGGTAGCCGTCAGCAGCTGGCGGGCCTCCTCCACCCGAAAGCGGGTCAGGTACTCATGGAAGCCGATGCCCATGCACTTTGAAAAGAGCGCCGAGAAATAGGACGGGCTCACCTCCAGCTCATCCGCCAGACTCTGGATGGACAGCGGCTGGTCAAAATGGTCCGTGATGTATTGCACGGCCCTTCGCACAACCGGGTGTGCCTGAGCCGCTCCGGGCAGCGCTATGGTCTGGATGAAGTTCTCCACGATCTCCTTGAGCGAAAAGCACAGGTCCTCGTAGCTTTCGTCCTTTTGCAGCTGCTCCAGGTATTCTGGGTTGCGCGGGAGGATGCGATCAGGCGGCGCGCCGCCCTCGATGGCGATGCGGCTGAGCAGGATGGTCAACTCGCACGCACGAGTCCGTATCCATTGCAGATCCTGCCTCCGAGCCAGCAGCACAAAGCTCAGCAGCTCGTTGAGTATCCGTCTGGCGCCCTGGATGTCGCCCTGTCTGACCTTGCCCAGCAGGGCGCATTCCTTTTGATAGATCAGTGTGCACATGGAGTCGGTCGGGGTCCCCATGTCATGCTGCACGGTATCGCTGACCGCCGGCTGCCGGCAGGGCTTCTCCTGCCGCCCCCGCACCAGAAGCCGCGCGTCGGAGAGCAGCGGCGTGAAGAGATCGTCCATCAGGCAGCTGATGCTGTGCACGCGGGCAGGGCTGATGACGGGCAGCTTTTGCAGCTCGTCGTACAGGTCCGGGCACAGCGGGGGCGTCAGGCGGCGCTTGTCGGCCAGGCCGGAAAGCGGCATGCTTTGCGGCGCGTCCATCCGAAACGGTCCCACGATCACCGTGCCCAGCAGCTGTTTGCGGCGCACCAGAGAAAAGGCGATGTGGTTGAGCCCCGCATGGCAGCTGAATACTTGGCTCTCGCCCGGCTCGCAGGCGATCCTTCCGGCCTTCAGGTATGTCCGGACGCAGTCACAAAATGCCCGCGCCTTCAGCAGCGCACAGTACGCGCCGGTTTCTCCGTGCTGCTCCAGCTGGTTGCCCTCCGCGTCCAGCAGACGCGCAGGGATGTTGAGGCATTGGGACAGCTCGTCCAGCCGTTTGCTGAGCGCTTCCTTGGCGATCAATGAATACAGCGCATTCACAGGAACCTCAAAAACGAACAAAATATCCAAAAAGTAAACAAGCAATTTCGATTCGTTTCCATTATAATCAATTCATCCAAAATCCGCAACATTGCAACCACCACAGGAGGGAACGCCATGGAACTGCTGGAGCAGATTTCGGAGCACCTGCAAAAAGGCAAGGCCAAGGAGGTCAGGGAGCTGGTGCAGCAGGCCGTCGACGAGGGCATCCCCTCCCAGATCATTCTGGAGGAGGGCCTGCTTAGCGGCATGGGTATCATCAGCGAAAAGTTCAAAAGAAATGAGGTCTTTGTGCCCGAAGTGCTGGTGGCAGCCCGCGCGATGAGCCAAGGCGCCGCGCTGCTCAAGCCGCTGCTGATTGCAGACGGCGTCAAGGCCAGAGGCCGGGTGTGCATCGGCACGATCAAGGGCGACCTGCACGACATCGGCAAGAACCTGGTCAAAATGATGATGGAGGGCAAAGGCCTGGAGGTGGTGGACCTGGGAACCGACGTAGCTCCGGAAACCTTCATCCAGACCGCGAAGGAGCAGAACTGCCAGGTGATTTGCTGCTCCACGCTGCTCGTCGCCACCATGGGCGTGATGGAAGAGGTCGTCAAGGCGGCCGAGGCTGCCGGCATCCGTGACAGCGTGAAGATCATGGTGGGCGGCGCGCCCGTGACGGAGGACTTCTGCCGCCAGATCGGCGCGGACGCCTATACCCCCGACGCCGTGACCGCCGCGGAGCTGGCCGTTCAGTTCTGCGCCTGACCGGACTGCGCAGGACAGCCTCCATCAAGCAAAGGGGGCCGGGCGCTCTTGGGAGCCGAACAAGGAATCGGGTGCAGGGTCCGGCGAACTCATCGCCGTAAGTGGAAGGAAACGCAAGCATGCCGCTGCCTGCGGGCGGAAAGGCTGCGCGGACGATGAGCACAAACCGGAAGGCCTGTTCGGAGAATCCTCGTGTCTCGATACGAGTTCTTACTGAAAACACGCCGCATGGAGGACCCGGCAGGATGGGTCATCCTGCCGGGCGGCTACGGTCTGGGCTTCAGCCTCCTGTGCGCGATTCCCCATGTGTTCATCGGCGGGCCGGGATATGCGGTCGGCTACTTCATCGGCGGCTTTCCCTTCGACCTGACCCATGGCCTGGCAAGCGCCGCGCTCGCCGCCATCCTGCTGCATCCGCCGGAGCGGCTCATGCGCCTGTTCTCGTAAGGTGGGACGCCGCCGTTTTTTACTCCTCCAGCCCGCCTCCGGCGACAACATTCCGCCCCATACCAGCCGGGACAACATTCGCGCCTTTTTCTACGCCCTTGAGGGCGGACCGGGAAGGAGAACGTCCATGAGCGAGCTTGAAAACCGTCTGATCGAAGCCGCCCTGGCTGCCGGGGCGGCCAAGGCGACTCTCATTCCCCAACGGCAGATCGTATTGTCCGCGGAATTTCGCAAGATCTGCGAGAGCAACGCCTGCGGCAACTACGGCCGCTGCTGGATGTGTCCGCCCGATACGGGGGACATCGAAACCGCGATGGCGCAGGTGCGTCAATATCCCTGGGGCCTTCTGTATCAGACCGTCGGCGAGATCGAGGACAGCTTTGACATCGAGGGCATGGCGGACCGCGCCAGGGAGCATGCCCGGATGAGCCAGCGCGTGCAGCAGGCCGTCGAGCCGTTGCTGCAAAAGCCGTTCCTGCATTTAAGCTGTGGCGGCTGCCGGCTATGCGAGACCTGCGCCCGGTGCGGCGGCGAGCCCTGCCGTCATCCCGACAAGGCGCTGACCTCCCTGGAGGGCAGCGGCGTGGACGTGTACAACACCACCAGGGATACGCCCCTCAAGTACATCAACGGCCAGAACACCGTCACCTTCTTCGGGATGGTTTTGTGGGAAGCTTAAGGGATGCCGGTGCTCGCCGTGCGTCAGGGGCTGCCTCCCCGACGATTTTCTTTGAGAGTACGCCGTTGCCGGGCGACGCAATCGCCTTCCACGGTCTGGGCGTGCAGCAGCCCTGCGGAGGCCGGGGCGTATGCGGCAAATGCGCGGTGTGGGTAGGCGCGCCCAGCGGGCGGCGCTCAACTCACAGGTCCAGTTTTCGGCGAAGGCAATCGGCCGCATCAACGCGGCCCTCTCCGGCAAGGGGCCCCGGCTGGGGCGGGCTGTGCTGGAATGACTGGGGACATGCTCCGCGCCGCCTGTGCCGGAGCGGGCGTCAGCCCGCGTCCACTGTCTGTTGCGACGGCTGCCTTCAGCGGGCAGTTTGACTCGCTGAAAGCCGCGTTGTATTCGGGCGGTTTAAAATCAATAGCGCCCCTGCCCGTCAACCAGCTCGCCTTCCCCTCGCCGCGTCACCGGCCTCACATACCTCCAGAACCGCCGGCAATCATGATAAAAATAGAACACCCTTTCCGGCGTTGTATCAAGGCGGTATGGCGTCTGCGCGTCATCAAAAGCCCTCATTGCTCTTTCGATTCTTTCTTCGACCAGGGCGTTTTCCGTTGCGAGGTCAAACGGCCCGTGCTCAAACACAAGATAAACTCCTTCGGCCACGTCCATCAACCGCATCTGCGGCGGCACGGGACCCGTATAGCCGGCGGGTACGCGGACGCCGTAGGCCTCGGCGAGCGGGATGCCCCAGCTGCAAATCCGCCCCTCCGGCTCGTTGATAAAGGCCATCACCTGCCCGCTTCCGCTGTCGGACTCCTGCCCGCCCAGATCATCCAGCTTTTGGGGTATGCCGTCCAACAGCCCGCAGATGGTTTCATGGTCCTGACCGGGAATCCGGCTCTGCTTCTGCCAGAAATCCCAGTAGCCGACGCTTTCATAGTTGCGGATATGCAGAAATTTGTGCGCCGGTATGGTCACAAAATAGGTTTTTACCGTGCCGCCCACCTCCGTCGCGCCCGTCTTTTCCGCGTCCAGCAGGTAGCAGTCCAGCGGCCGTAGCACGGTGCGAAGCGCAACCGGCGCGGGATTGAGACGGTATTCGCCGGGGGAAACGCCATAGGCCTCCTTGAAGGCACGGGCAAACGCCTCGCCGGAAGAATAGCCGTATTTGAGCGCAATGTGCAAAATACCTTCGTTACCATCGCGCAGGTCCCGAAGGGCGAAGGCCAGTCTCCGGCCAAGCAGGTACTCCCGCAGCCTCATGCCGGAAATGCTTCTGAATTTTCTGGATACGTAGCTTTCCGAATACCCCAGCATTGCGGCCAGGCGGTGCAGTGTGACCGCCTCGTCGTCCTCGCGGCGGATGCAGGCGTCAATTTCGTCGATCATGCGCTGGATGTTCCGATGCCATTGACACATGGCTTCTCCCTCCTTTGACGGGTTCGGTCCCATTGTATCATCCCCACGCGCCGCGCGCCTGATCTGACTTGCGCAGCGCGACCGCATCATCCAAATGAGCGGCCCGTTTCGGACCGCCCGGGGAACCAGCGCTCTGATCCCGTCATTCCCCTTTTTTTCGTGTCAAAAAAGCCCCGGCAATTGCCCCCATAAAGGCGATTGGCGCCGCCCTGACGAACAACCACTCCAACGCGTGAAAACCGGTTCCCATCACCGCGGTTTCGGGATCGCCGTAATTCCAGCCCAGGTAAGGGCTCTTCCATACGGTCAGGAGCACAAACAGCATGACGATCGCCACGCCCAGGGCGATGCAAATCCAATGAAGGATTTTTCGTCTCGTGTTTTTTCTGCGGGCAAGTTGCAGGTTGACGACCTCCAGCCTTTCAGAAAGCGCCTTGATGTCATCCGGGTTCGGCGGCTCGGCTATCATTTCCCCAAGCAGTGCGCTCACGGGGGTTTCCAGTGCTTCTGATAAGGCAATCAACAGGTCCGCATCCGGGACGGACAGACCTTTCTCCCATTTGGAAATGGTCTGCCGCACCACGTTGAGCTTGACGGCAAGCTCCTCCTGTGAAAGCCCCTTTGCCTTTCTGACAGCCCGGATGTTTTCATTGAGCATTCCAACAACCACCTTTCTTTCTCCGGTTGCCGCCATTGTATCCGGCGCGGGCCGTTGCGGCAAGCAACGCATTTTTCCATCCGGCCTGTCCGCCGCGATGCCCATGCCCAATCACGCTTTTTTTGCATACGAAAGGACGGCGCCTGACCCTTCGGGCGCCGTCCTCTCTGGTTGGCCTGTCCATCATCACGCGCAGCCGTCCTCGACGAAGCGCGCCCTGTCCGGGTCGCCTCAATACAGCTTTGCGCCTGCGGGAATGTGGGGATCCACCATCAGAAGATGGAGCCTTTCCTCGCCTTCCTCATGGTGCACCGCCGAAATCAGCATGCCACAGGAATCGATGCCCATCATCGGACGGGGAGGAAGATTGGTAATCGCAATGCAGGTTTTCCCCACCAGTTCTTCCGGCTCGTAATAGGCGTGAATCCCACTCAAAATCGTGCGGTTTTCGCCCGTGCCGTCATCCAGCGTGAATTTCAGGAGCTTTTTGGACTTGGGCACCGCCTCGCAGGCGAGCACCTTGACGGCCCTGAAATCAGACTTTGAGAACGTCTCAAAATCCACGAAGTCCTTGAACAGGGGCTCGATTTCCACCTTGGAAAAGTCGATCTCCTCCACAGCGGCCTGCGCATCCTCCGCCGCGGCTTCCTTCGCCCCGGCGCTTCCCCCGTTTCCGTCCTTCAAAGGCTTCATGGTCGGGAACAAAAGCACGTCGCGGATGGAGTCGTTGTCGGTCATGAGCATCACCATACGGTCGATGCCGAAGCCCAGGCCGCCGGTGGGGGGCATGCCGTATTCGAGGGCGTTGAGGAAGTCCTCGTCCACCTGGGCGGTCATGATGCCCTGCGCGTGGCGCAGGCGCACCTGCTCCTCGAAACGGGCCCGCTGGTCGATGGGGTCGTTGAGCTCGCTGAAAGCGTTGCCGAACTCATGGCCGTTGATGAAGAACTCAAAGCGCTCGGTGAGGTCGGGATCATCCTGCTTGCGCTTGGCCAGCGGAGAGATATCCACGGGGTAGTCGGTGACAAAGGTGGGCTGGATGAGCGTGGCTTCCACGTACTCGTCAAACAGCGCCGCCAGGCAGTCGCCGCGCTTGGCGTCCTTCTCCACATGCACGCCCATGGCGTCCAGGCAGGCGCGCGCCTCCTCGTGGGTTTTCCAGCTGGCAAAGTCCACGCCGCAGGCGTCCTTGACGGCCTGGGCCATGGTCACGCGCCTCCACGGGGCCTTGAGCTCGATCATGTGACCCTGATAGGGCACGCAGGTGGAGCCGCAGACGGTCTGGGCCACATAGGCGTAAAGCTCCTCGACCATCTCCATCACGTCGTTGTAATCGGCGTAGGCCTGATAGGTTTCCACGCTGGTAAATTCGGGGTTATGGGTGGTGTCCATGCCCTCGTTGCGGAACAGCCTGCCCACCTCATAGACCTTTTCAAAGCCGCCCACGATCAGGCGCTTGAGGTACAGCTCCGTCTCGATGCGCAAAAACATGTCGATGTCCAGCGCGTTGTGGTGGGTCTTGAAGGTGCGGGCCGCCGCGCCGATCTCCAGCGTGTGCAGAACCGGCGTGTCCACCTCCAGGAAGCCGCGGGCGTTCAAGAAGTCGCGCACGGCGTTGATGATGCGGCTGCGCTTGCGGAAGGTGTCGCGGACCTCGGGGTTGACGATCATGTCCACATAGCGCTGGCGGTAGCGAAGGTCGGGGTCCTTAAGGCCGTGGAACTTCTCCGGCAGGACCTTCAGGCTCTTGGAAAGGAGCGTGACCTGCTGCGCATGCACACTGATCTCGCCCTTCTGGGTGCGGAACACCGTGCCCTTCACGCCGATCACGTCGCCGATGTCCATGTCCTTGAAGGCGGCGTAGGCCGCCTCGCCCAGGTCGTCGCGGCGCATATACACCTGCAGGTCGCCCGCCCCATCCAGGATGTGAGCAAAGCTGGCCTTGCCCATCACGCGCTTGGAGATCATGCGCCCGGCGACGCTGACCTCCTTGCCCTCCAGCGCGTCAAATCCATGGAGGATTTCCGCGCTCTCGTGCGTGCGGTCGTAGCGGGTGATGGCGTAGGGGTCCTGTCCCGCTTCGCGCAGCTTGCGCAGCTTTTCGCGGCGGATGCCCTCCTGCTCGGTCAGCTGCTGGGGTACGGCGGCCTGTGTGTCCATGAAACCCTCTCCTTTGGTATGCTAATGCGTCACCGGCTGATTTCCAGCACCTTGAGCTTCATCACGCCGGCGGGAACCTCCACGTCGACGGTCTCGCCCTTGCGCTTGCCCAGGAGGGCCGCGCCGATGGGGCTTTCGGAGCTGATCTTCATGTTCTTGGGATCGGTCTCGTTGGCGCCCACGATGGTGAGGGTCTGGTCGATCTTCATGGTCAGGTTCTTGACCTTCACAGTGTTGCCCACGCCAATCACATCGGTGCTGACCTCGTCATCCTCCACCACCACGCAGTTGCGAAGGGTGTTTTCCATCTCAACGATCTTGGCCTCGATGCGGCTCTGCTCGTTCTTGGCCTCATCGTACTCGGCATTCTCGCTCAAATCGCCAAAGCCGCGCGCGATGGCGATCTGCTCGGAGATTTCGTTGCGCCTGACGCTGATGTAGTAGTCCAGTTCCTTTTCCAGCTTCTCATACCCCTCGCGGGTAAGAATGACTTTCTTTTCCTGGTCCGCCATGGCTTTGGGTCTCCTTTCGGCGGCGTAGGCCGCCCCTTGCATTTCTGTTATGCGTGCGTCCCTTAAAATAGCACAAAGCAGCGCCGTCCGCCTGCGGTGCGGGGCGACGCTTGCGCCGGGACATAGAGTTACCAACGTATTATAGCCGCCCACAAGGCGCTTGTCAATGCCTGAAAAAAAGCAACGGCTTTCCAAAAAAAGGCGGCGGGTGCGCAGCCCGGCTTTATCGCCCCGCGTCCCCGCCGTTTCCATGATTTTCTCTGCCGCCTCCGCCGCCGTGCCGGCCCGGCTGGGCATCTTCCTCTGCGGCGGGCTCCTCTCCCGCCTCCAGCGCCTCGATCAGCTGACGGATCTCCCGCATGCTCATGCCCTGGACCTCCTGCGGCGTCAGGGCGGGATCGAGGGCCTGTGCCTCCAGAAACGCCCGATACTTACCATACGCCAGCCCGGACTCGTGTGCCAGGGCCGCCTCTTCGGGCCGGGCGGCGCAGCAGAAGGTGTTCTTCCGTCCGGCCGTGCAGCTTTCCAGCCCGGCCAGCAGCCGCTCGCACTGTCCGCCGTCCTCCCCCACCACGGTCAGGGATACCTCGCTCCCTCCGGCCACGCAGGAAGCGACGGCGGGGCTATCCAGCACCCGTTCGACGGCATCGGCGTAGGTCCGGTGCGTCAGCGAAAGCTCCCCGGCCAGCGCCCGGCCGTCCTCGTTCAGTCCCTCAACGCCCACCACCCGGTCAAAGCGGTTCACACTCAATTCGAGGGAGGGATTGACGTCGATGCTGATGACCGACGTGGGGGTGAAGTACAGCCCGCCCAGGCCGCCCAGCGCAACCATCAGGCAGGCCAATGCGGGAACCAGCCTGCGGGGCAGGGCGCAGCGGCGGTAGCCGCGCGTTTTGCGCCGGATTGCATCGAGGGTACCGCGCTTGAGCGATTCCTCCGCATGCACGGCCCCGAAGGCTTCCTTGAGCCGCTCATTCATACGCATCGCCTCCCAGCGTTTCCCGAAGCCGCTGACGGGCCCGCGTCAGCAGCGTATAGACCGTATGGACGTTTTTATGGAGCGCCTGACTGATCTGCGGGGCCGTCATGCCCTCGAAGTAGTGCAGGTAGACCACGTCGCGGTAGGGCTGGGGCAGCGCCAGCACCGCCTCCAGCACCTCGCGGTGCTCCGGGGCAATCCGCGCTGGCTGCTCCACCAGCTTGTCCAGCGATACCGTGCGGCTGCGAAAGAACCGGCGCAAGAGGTCCCGGCAGGCGTTGAGTGTCACGCGGATGAACCACGCCCGCTCGTGCTCCTCACTTTCAAACCGGACGGAGCTGAGGGCATATTTCAGAAACACGGTCTGAAAGATGTCCTCGGTATCCGCATGGTTTTTCAGATGAATCAGGCACAGCCGGCGAACCGTATCGGCGTGCCGCTCCATGGCCCGGTTGACCTCCTGCTCGCTGCGCATACCGCGTCCCGCTTTCCTGCTTCGTTATCTGCCCCTGCGCGCTCCGCGCCCAGCGCCGTACGCCCCGTAGCCCGCGTTGTCGCACACGCCGTCGCCGTCCGCGTCCACACAGCCGCGGCCCATACCGTACCGCTCGCATTCCGTACCCGCGTTGTCGCACACGCCGTCGCCGTCCGCGTCCACATAGCCGCGGCCCGCGCCATACATCCCGCAGCCCGTACCCGCGTAGTCGCACACGCCGTCGCCGTCCGCGTCCACGTAGCCGCGGCCATACGCCGCCAGCGCGCCCGTTGCGCCCATGCACAGGACCGCCGCCACCAAAATCGCCATGATTCGTTTCTTCATCAGGTTTCGCCTCCCATTGACCGCTCGTCGTTTCCGACGGCGCCTTCAATACGTCTGACAGGAGGCAATCCACTCACCGGATGCAAAAAAAATTTCAAGGCCTGCTCCTACCGCTCCGGCCCGGCCATGGCACGCAGCTTGTCGTTGAGCTTGCGATATACCCGCGCGCAGAACCACGGCTCGGTGGGCGCCGTCTCGCTCTCCTCCAAAGTAAACCAGCGCACGCCGCTGTTTTCGTCGGGTTTGATGGTCAGCGCCTCTCCCTCGTCGGCCTCCAGCAGATAGGTCACGTTCAGGTGCAGATGGGACGATACATAGGCCCCACGCTTTTCATGCCCGTCCACGGTCAGCGCCTCCAGGCTGAAGATATTCTCCGAGACCGGACGCGCCGAGCGGATACCGCTTTCCTCGCGTGCCTCGCGCAGGGCCACGGCCAAAAGGTCGCTCTCACCGTCGGCATGCCCGCCCAGCCAGGACCAGGAGTGATAGATGTTGTGATAGGCCATCAAAACCCGCGTGCGCGCGGGATTGACAATCCAGGCCGAAGCCGTGAAATGCGCCAGCGCGTTCTGCCGGGTCAAAACCTCCGGCTCACGGCGCAGGCAGTCCAGCAAAAGCACGCGGTCGCGCGCCTCCTGCTCGTTATAGGGAATGTAGGCGGACAGCTGCTCCATCAGCGTCATGGCGGGGGACCTCCTTCGGCGCTTTCTACCAGGATGCTTCATTATAGCACGATGTGCAGGTCGCGGCAAACCGTCCTTTTTTCCCTCAGATCGTAAGGTGCCTTTTTCCCCGCAAAAATCTTGAAAAGCGGCACGGCATGCTGTATAATGAAAGTTGCGAATGAAATTCCATATTGGAGGGATATTCGGATGAAACATATCAAGCCCATCTCTCAGCCCTGCCTGCGTCAGTCCCTGGCCCACGGCGGCTGCGGCGAGTGCCAGAGCTCCTGCCAGAGCGCCTGCAAGACCAGCTGCACCGTCGCCAACCAGAGCTGCGCCAACAAGGACAGCCAGGTTCTGGCCGGCCGCGAGGGCAAGGTCAACCATTCCTTCGGCAAGTAAGCCCATGGCCCCATCGCCGCATCGCCCGGTGCGATGCGGCGTTTTTTTGATGTGATTCCCATCCGTCAGGAGGATTTGTTTTCATGATTCATCTCTTTGAAGCCCTGGGCCGGAAAATGGCGCTGGACGTGGGCAGCGGCGCGGTCATGGCGCTGGACGACATCGCCTACGACGCGCTCTCCCTGCTTTTGGAGGACCGAAATGCGGATATCGTCGCGCGCCTTGCGGAAAAATACCCCCGCGAGGAAGCGGAGGAAACCGTCTCCGAGCTTCGCCAGCTCATCGACGAGGGGTATCTTGACACCCCCGACGACTACTCCGACGTCAAGCCCGCCGATAGCGGCGTGGTCAAGGCCATGTGCCTGCACGCCGCGCACGACTGCAACCTGCGCTGCAAGTACTGCTTCGCCGACACCGGCGAATACCACATGCACAGCCGCTGCCTGCTCAGCGCCGAGACGGGCAAAAAGGCGCTGGACTGGCTGGTAGCCCACAGCGGAGGGCGCAAAAACCTGGAGGTGGACTTCTTCGGCGGCGAGCCGCTGATGAACTTCCCCGTCATCAAGGAGGTCGTGGCCTACGGCCGGGAGCTGGAGAAGCGCCACGGCAAGGTGTTCAAGTTCACCACCACCACCAACGCCGTGCTTATGAACGACGAGATCATGGACTTCCTCAACCGCGAGATGGACAACGTCGTCATCTCCATCGACGGGCGGCCGGAGGTGCACGACCGCATGCGCCCCACCCCCAACGGCAAGGGCAGCTACGACCTCATCATCGAAAAGGCGAAGGAGTTTGCCAGGCGGCGCGGCCAGCAGCGCTACTACCTGCGCGGCACCTTCACCCGCTACAACCTGGACTTTGCAAGCGACGTGCTGCACCTGGCGGACCAGGGCTTTGAGCAGCTCTCCATCGAGCCGGTCGTCACCGACGAGAGCCACGACTACGCCATCCGCGAAAGTGACCTGCCCCGCGTGTTCGAGGAATACGAGCGTCTGGGCCGCGAATATGTGATCCGCCGCCGCAATCCGGACAAGTGGTTCAGCTTCTTTCATTTCATGGTGGACCTCACCGGCGGCCCCTGCCTTCGCAAGCGCCTGACCGGCTGCGGCGCGGGCAACGAATACGTGGCCGTCACCGCGGACGGCGATATCTACCCCTGCCACCAGTTTGTGGGCCGCGAGGGCATGCGCATGGGCTCGGTGCTGGACGGCACCTTTGACACCGCCATGCAGGCGCGCTTCCAGCAAAATACCGTGCTCACCAAGGAAAAATGCTCCCAGTGCTGGGCGCGCTTCTATTGCAGCGGGGGATGTCAGGCCAACGCCCACGCCTTCAACGGCGACATCTCCAAGCCCTACGAAATGGAGTGCAAGCTGGAGCAAAAGCGTCTGGAGTGCGCCATGGCCATCCAGGCCATCGAGCGGGAAAACGCCTGACCGCGCGCTCTTCCTCTCCCTCTTCGCGCCAAATATGAACGCGCACGCCATGCGGCTTTCCAAATTTACAAAAGTATTTTCATGGCTCGTTCATGATAAGGTCAAAAATGCCCGCTATAATAAGCGCGTAGTAAGGAGGGACGCTACATGAAGACCAACAACAATCATTCCGGAAAGAATTTCTACGCTTTTACCTCGGCGGCGCTCGCCCTTATGCTGATGGTCGTCGCCTCGGTCGCCCTGTTCAACCATGACAGCACCGCGGGGGCGGAGGCCGTCACGCTCACCGAAAACGCTACCGTCGTCACCAGCCCCTTTACCGAGGCCGTCGAAAAGGTGCGCGGCAGCGTCGTGGGCGTCAACAACTACACCACCTACCGCAACAGCTATTATGGCTTCGGATTTGGCTACGGCTACGGCGGAGGCTATAACGACGACGACACCAGCCGTCAGGTACTGCAGGGCAGTGGCAGCGGCGTGGTGGTAGCGGACGGCTACGTGCTGACCAACTACCACGTGGTCGAGGATGCCACCACGCTGGAGGTCACCAGCGGCGACAAGGTCTATCCCGCCGAGCTCAAGGGTACCGACGAGGCCAAGGACATCGCCGTGCTGTATGTTGAGGACCTGGACATTGAGCCCGTTGTGCTTGGTGACAGCGATCAGCTGTCCGTGGGCGACTGGGCTATCTGCATCGGCAACCCGCTCAGCTTTACCGGCACCACGACCGTGGGCGTGATCTCCGCGCTCAACCGTGAAGTTACCAGCAGCGCCACCGACGCCTATGGCAAGCGCGCCGTCAATACCATGATCCAGACCGATGCGGCCATTAACGCCGGCAACAGCGGCGGCGGCATGTTCAACGTCGCGGGCGAGCTCATCGGCATCCCCAGCATGAAGTATACCGGCTCCATGTTTACCGGCAGCACCGTTGAAGGTATCGGCATGGCCATCCCGATCAATGAGGCCAAGGACCTGATCAATGACGTGCTCTCTGGCAACGGCAATGTGGAAGGCTCCACTTCCAATTCCACGCAGGGCAGCGCCAGCATCTCCACCGGCGACAAGCCCCGCATCGGCGTGACTGTCAGCAACCTCAACCCCAACAGCTATGCCGTGGCCTATAACCTCATCCCCACCGGCGCCTATGTGCAGGACGTGGAGAGCGGCTCTCCGGCTGAAAAGGCCGGCGTGCAGGTGGCCGATATCGTGGTCGAGGTGGACGGCACCCGCGTCTCCAGCATGGAGGAAATGACCGCCATCCTGCAAAGCAAGCAGGCGGGCGACACCGCGACCCTGAAGGTCTACCGCGTGGAGGGCGGCCTGGATAGCTATGAGGACCAGACCTC
>USFL01000003.1 GCA_900553905.1 uncultured Eubacteriales bacterium
GGGTTAGTTACTTATAACCGTGCGGTTCGGAGGTCCAGCATGTCCGGGGAAGTGATGGTCAGGCATTGTTCGCCAACATTGGCCGGGTTGAAAACCGGGAGCATGTTCTCATACTCTTTTGCAAATGGCAACGATTTGCGTGATTCTGTCAGACACTGGAATCGTGTGTTTTTTGGAAAAGGTTTGCGGGTATTGCCGCTGTGTTATCGCAACGGTCGTGCTTTGATTTATGTTTTCAGACCCAAAAAGCTGGATCGGGATTTGCGAGACAGCATTGCTTGTGATCTGCTGCATCGCTGCGGCTACTGCGATAAGGACCCTCAGAAATGCATTCTTCATCTTATGAAACGTTTGAATGAAGACGGCGCTTTTCCTCACGAAGTTGGTCTTTTTCTCGGTTACCCTCCGATTGATGTGCAGGGGTTTATCGAAAACAAGGCAAAAAACGCAAAACGTGCGGGGTATTGGAAGGTTTACGGCGATGAGCAGGCCGCGCTCAAGCGGTTTGAACTCTATGACAGGTGTACGCGAATCTACTGCCAACTCTGGGCAGAGGGAAGGAATATTGAGCGGCTCACAGTAGCCGGTTAATAGAACAAAAACAGGAAAGGTTGGTTGGAATATGAGCAAAATTGCGGTTGTGTACTGGAGCGGAACCGGCAATACGGAATCCATGGCAAGCGCTGTGGCCGAAGGTGCAAAGAAAGCCGGAGCGGAAGTGACCCTGCTTGCCGCCTCTGAATTTGACGCTTCCATGATGGACGAATACGATGCCATTGCCTTTGGCTGTCCTTCCATGGGCGCTGAACAGTTGGAGGAAAGCGAGTTTGAACCGATGTTCACAGGCTGTGAAAGCAAACTGCACGGAAAGCGCATCGCCTTGTTTGGCTCCTATGGTTGGGGAGACGGAGAATGGATGCGCAACTGGGAAAACACCTGCCGCGCGGACGGAGCTATTCTCATTCACGACAGCGTTATTTGCCAGGAAGCTCCGGACGATGATGCGGTCAATGCCTGCCAGGAGCTTGGCGCTTCATTGGTTTGACTGCGGTTTCTTCCGCCAGGGTTTACAGGTCTTTGAGCTCCCTGGGCATGAAAGCCTTGGCCTGAAGCAAAAGGTTCCCATTATTCCAGGGCTGGCCGCTTGCCATTTGCATCTGCATTTAGAATCTGCGGGATGCAGGAAACATCAAAAGAGAAGTATTCAACCCGCATGCCCGTTGAATACCCAGACACGCAATCGTTACGTGTATCATTTTTCAAGTGCAGACACATGGGGCCCCGATATCGCGTCGGGGTTCCTTTTTGCTATCCCTCCCCCAATAGATGGGCGAATCAAAAAAGAATTGAATTACTACGAATGTTATGATACAATTGTTGCATTAAAGAGGCTTGGGAGATGGACACAAATGACAGAACAGGGTGTGTTTTTGCAAGCAAGGGATTCGTCTGCCTGTTTTGGAATAAATACGACAACTATAATGCCGGAAGGCGCGCCGTGTTCGGAGGGGAAGGCTGCGCCTTTTTTGCTGGGCGCGAAAACATCCGCCAGGGGCGAAAAAGGGCTTAGAAAGGCGATGAGAAAAACAGCCCTGGCGTTTCTGCTTTGCCTGGCGGCGCTGCTGCTGACGATGGGGGCGCTGGCGCAGGAAGCGGGGCAGGTTTATCGGGTGGCTTCATCAGAGGAATGGAACAACGCGATCAAACAGATTGAGGATCAATCGGAAACAGACGCCACCGTGATTCTGACAGCCGATATAGGAATATTCAACAATCAGTACAGATACACCATTGGCGTTGCGGGAAAGCACATCACCGTAAAAAGCGAGGGCGAAGGCGCGCCCTATTCCATCGGAGGCAAATCCATGGCGACGGTGGAATTGAGCGGCGATATGACCTTTGACAATGTCTGGCTTTCTTTGGGACAGACTGCCGGACGAGGCGGTCGCGGCACGATCAGCGGCTTTTATGCCAACGGCTATACCGCGGAATTTACTGAAAAATTTGAACAGATTATCACCAATCTCTATGGCGGGTCAAACGGGAAAACGACGGCGGTTGCAAGTACCCATCTCATCATTAACGGGGATATCATCTGTGATGCAAATTCACAGAACTATCGCGTCTTTGGCGGCGGCAAGAATACCAGCTCCGGTACGACCAACGGCAAAGTAACAGGGGACGTCCTCATCGAGCTAGGGCCGCATTGCCGGGTCCCATGGGTCTATGGCGGCGGCTTCAACAGCAGCGTGGGCGGCGATGTGACCATCATCCTCAAGGGGGATATCAATGATCCGGATCATCAGGTCGGCAACATCACCGGTGGCGGTCTGGGGTCGGCGATAAGTCCGACGGGAGGCAGCGCAGTCATTGCCAGCACCGGCAAGGATAGCGGTACGGTGACGGGGGATATTAATCTCTATCTGTACAGCGGCAGGTTTGCTTCCATCAGCGGCGGCGGTGGTCAGAATGGCACCGATATGAGAAGTTCACAGATACAGGCAAAAAATACGAGCAATGCTTATTACGGCAAAACACTGTACTATGCTTCCGTCGGTGGCAATGTGAATGTGGTGATCGGCACGGAAGGCGCGGCCGATCAAACGGCCGTCCATACCAGCCAGTACACCAGCACGTTCGGAGCACCCTGTTCCGTCATTCAGGGCGAGGTGAACGTCACCATCAATGATGGCGCCTATTTTCCTGGCGACCTGACCGGCATGGGACGGAACGACGTAGTCGAAGGCGGCGTAAACATTACCGTGAATGGCGGCTATATTGAGGACACGCTGCACGGCCTGGGGGAAATGAATTATGAAAGCACGACGCCGTCCCCGACGCAGACCATAGGTAAGAGCAGCGATCCAAAGGAAGGCTCCTATTATCCCAAGACTACCGTCAACATCACCGTCAAGGGTGGAGAGATCGGAGCGGTTGCGTGGTCAGGCATTCCGCTAATGGCATATGGTACGAAATACTATGATCAGCCGACCCTCTACGGCAATGTGATGATCAGCATCGAGGGCGGCAGCGTCGGACAGGTATATATGGGCAATCCGACAAAAGCCGATCCGCATGGGTTTCAAAACTTGCAGAAGCTTCCGAGGGTTTATGGTACCAAGGGCATCGAACTGCACATCACCGGCGGCAGCTTTACAGGCACTCCTTCGGTCTATGCGCACGAGCTGACGACCTGCTACAACGGCCAGCGCATCTATTTTGAGAATGACGTGCCGGTTTTTCTCTATCAGATCAACAGCGCAAATACGGCCAAGAACGGCGATCAGGCGGATATCATCGTCAATAACACCGCCCCTGCTTCAATCTGATACTATCAGAATTCGAGTGGCAGCCAGTACCCGCCTCTGAAGGACTGCGGCGATGTCGAGATCATCAGCGGCACCCTCGCGCTGGCTGGGGAAAACACCATAAAGGGAAATTTCACCATTCACGAGGGCGGTACGCTGGCGCTGCCGGCGGCGGATGGCGGAGTTTCCGAAAACGGCGTCCTGAACGTGGCGGGGACAGTAGCGTATTCAGGCAACAACGCCGGCTGGCTCTATACCGTGAAGCCGGAAGAGAAACGTTGGAGCAGAGGCGGTTACCGCATCACGGCCAGCAATACCGGCCTGATTCCGGAGGTGGGACAGGTCTATGTGCGGTCAAACGCCACCAATGAGCAGGCGGCCGGCGAGGGCATAAGCGAGGTCGATTCCACGCTGCTGGACCTTCTCAACAACCCCAGCGATGGACGGTATGTGGAGTATACCACGCAAGCCGCGAGCACCGCCGGTTACCGGCATGCCTGGCGGATTGCGGTTGCCGAGGAGGTGCTGATCCAGCCCGGCGACGTCACCATCTACATGGGCGGCAGCGGCTATGAGGGCACGATCACGACCGGCGGCAGCGCGGAGGACAGCGGCTTCCCCGAACCGGGATTTTTGGTTACGCTGCCGGAAACGCTGGAGGAAAAGCTGAAAGCGGATGGAAAGGACGTAACGGCGCTGACGCTTCAGTACAAGGAGGACGGACAGACCGTTTCCGCGGAGTGGAGCTTTGAGAAATACGGAGCGGGCGACCACAATGTCTATCGTATCAAGCCGGTGGGCACGACGCCTCTCACCAAGGTGAGAATGACCTTTACCACCAGCGACGGCACGACGGTGGACAGCGATGAATTCGCGTTTGACAAATACATTTATCAAGAGCTTGAGATGAAGGTCTACGGCAGCGGAATTGAGGAAGGCAAGGTCAAAGCGATCTATGATGGCCAGGTATATGGCATCGCTACCGATACCGCCACGCTGACGGTGCGCGGCGCTTCCGACGCCCCGGACGAGGAGCAGTACGGCGTTGTCGTCGTGCAGAATGACGCCGTAACGCTGGACGCTGTGGACGACGCGCTGGAGAAGATCGGCAAGAGCAAGTCGGGCGCGATTGTCCGCACCGACACGGTGTATACCATCAATGGCTCCAACGTGCAACGGGGAAGGATGCAGAAATCGCCCTGCTGTTTGACAACATTCTCGAAACGGATGGCAGTTCGAACACCAATACGGGTCTGCTGATTGACAAGGCGGAGGAGGTCCTGAACTGGGCGGGTGAGGAAAACGTCCAGTACGAGGCCCGGTATCTGGATCTGGTGGAGCGCGACAATGGAAACACCTGGGTGGCGGCAAGCACGCCCATCACCGTCTGCTGGCCTCTGCCGGAAGGTACGACGAAGGATACCCCGTTTGAATTGCTCCACTTCCGGGGCCTTCATCGGGAGATGGGTACCAACATGATCGAAGAAAAGATTGATACATGTACCGTTGAGAAGGTGCCCATCACCGTGACCGATACGCATGTGCTGTTCACGGTTCAGCCGTATCAAAACGAGGGTGGAATCGTGAGCGGAGGCTTCTCTCCCTTTGTCCTGGCTGCGCCGGGCAATCAGGCAAAGACCGGGAGCCTGACCGTGAGCAAGGCCGTGACGGGCAGCGGCGGAGAGAGGAACCGCGAGTGGCACTTCACCGTGACGTTGAGCGATACCGGCGTCAGCGGGACCTACGGCGGCATGACGTTTGCCAACGGCGTTGCAACCTTCGCGCTCAAGGACGGCGGAAACGCGACGGCCACGGGGCTTCCCGCGAACGCGTTCTATGCGGTATCCGAGACCGAGGCAAACACCGACGGCTACGTCACGACCAGCACCGGCGCAACGGGAACCATCCCCGCCGACGCCGTGGCTACGGCGGCGTTCACCAACTATCTGCCCGAAACGTACCCTGGTGGCGAAAGCGCCCCGAACGTTCCGCTGACAGGCGATTCCAGCAGGGTCGGACTCTGGGCGCTGCTGTACGCAGTCTCGCTGATGGGGCTGATCGTTATCTCCAAGCGCTGCTTCCGCGGAAAGCAGTCCCGGAGATAAGAAGCGTACCTCCGCGCCGGCAGTCGGGCCGGCGCGGAGGCGCTGCGTCAGAGGCCTGCCGCCAAACGCATTGACAAAACGCCCTGATATGCTACAATGAAGCAGGGCGCGGGTGCTTGCCTGCATTGACCCGGAAGGAAGGGAATGAAGATGCGAAACGGCGAAATCGCGGTGGATATTGCGACCGAACCGCTGCTTTGGAAGGACAAAAAACGGATTTTTGGGATGGCGATCTCCTTTACGCGCTACGAGTTGACCGAAAGCCGCCTGCTGGTAAAGACCGGGCTGCTCAACATCCGTGAGGAGGAGCTCAGGTTGTTCCGCGTGCGCGATCTCTCTACGCAGGAATCCCTGCTGGACCGGCTGTTTGGCGTAGGCTCCATCGTGCTGCATACGTCGGACGCAACATCGCCCACGCTGAAGATTCAGCATGTCAAAAACAGCATGAGGGTCAAGGAACTGCTTTCGGCGCAGGTGGAGGAGGCGCGGATGAAGAATCGCGTGCGTTCCATGGAGGTAAACGACAACGCCTGCGAGGATGAGCTGTGCGACGACGGGCATGAATGACCGGAGGCGCTAGAAGGAACGCGGGGACTGGACTCCTTCTTGAATATGGGAGCAGCGGGCTTGGACTGCTGCTTTTTTATTACCATCCAACAGAGAAATGTCATTCGCTTGACATTTTGGGTGCGCTTGGATATACTAAGCCTCAAACAGCGCAATTCCAATTTGAATAGGAAAGGCAGGATGGGCTTTTATGAGAGAAGATACCTGTTTCCAGCAAGCCGCGGCGTTTCAGCTGATCCCGTCAAAGGATGGCGTGTTTTTTGAAACGGATGGACGGACACGCTTTTGCCTTTGCGCGCCGAAGGCCTCCAGCCTGACGGTGAGCCTGCCCGGCGGGCCGAGCTGGCCGCTGGAAAAGGGGGAGGATGGGCGCTGGCGCGCTACGTTGGAGATAGAGGGCGGGTTCCGCTATGTGGACATCGTCATGGATGGAGAAACCGTGCTTCTGCCCCAGCTGCCCATTGGTTTTGGATGCTCGCGCACCATCAATTTTCTGGATGTGCCGTTTGAGGGGGATGGGTTTTATCAGCTGGAAGATGTGCCTCACGGATCTGTGACGCGCCATTATTATCCTTCGGAAGTGACGGGCCGCACCGAGAGCTGCTTGGTCTACTGCCCGCCGGACAGCGATGGAAAGGCCCTTCCCATACTGTACCTGCAGCACGGCCTGGGCGAAAACGAGACCGGCTGGGTTCATCAGGGGCGCGTGAACTTCATCATGGACAACCTGCTGAATGAGGGACGGGTACGGCCCATGCGCATCGTGATGGGCAACGGAATGGTGCAGATGAACGGCGAGGTGAGCACCAGCGCGTTTCCCCAGGTGCTTGTGCGGGATCTGATTCCCTATGCGGAAAAGGTATATCCCACGCTGGAGGGCAAGTGGAACCGTGCGGTGGCGGGCCTGTCCATGGGCAGCATGCACGCCAGCGCGGCCTCGATGACGCATCCGGAGCTGTTCGGCTATGTGGGGCTGTTCAGCGGCTTCCTGCGGATGCTGTGGGAGAATGAGCAACCGCATCTGAAGGCCCTGGATGATCCGGAGGCCTTTGCCCGCAACTATCGCGTATTTTTCCGCGCCATGGGTGAGCGGGACGAGTTTTTCCCCGTGTTTCTGGAGGACGACCGGCTGCTGGAGAGCAAGGGTGTCCGCGTGATGCGCAGGCTGTATGCCGGCGCGCACGAGTGGCAGGTATGGCGCGAATGCGCGCGTGATTTCCTGCCGCTGCTGTTTCAGTGAAGGGGGAATCGTATGGAAAAGATGAGGAACGGGCTGTGGCGGCTGAACGATGCGGCGGGATGTACGGCCTATCTGGTGGCTGGCAGCGACAGGGCATATATGATTGATACTGGCATGGGCCTTGCGCCGCTCATGCCGCAGATTCGCGCCGTGACCGATTTGCCGGTGGAACTGCTTTTGACCCATGCGCATCCGGACCATTTCGCAGCGGCGGGTGAATTTGAACATGTCTGGCTCTGCAAGGAGGATCGAGAGATTCTGGCTGGATCGGAGCCGCTGTGCCGCCGTTTCGGCGTGCCCCCGCTTGATCCGCAGCGTGTGCGCTTTTTTCAGGATGGGCAGATATTCGACGCCGGCGATGTGCGCCTGGAGGCGCTGGCGCTGCCGGGCCATACGCCGGGTTCCTGCGCCTTTGGCGTGCCTAAGTGGCGCGAGCTGTTTACAGGCGATGCGATCGGCAGCGGCGATATCGTGCTGATGACCCTGCCAGGCGCATTGCGCATATCTGCCTATCGCGCTTCGGTGGAGCGCTTCGTTCAGCGGGTAAGTGCCTATGCCGACGCAGAGTGGCGCGGCGGGCATTGCGGCCAGGCGGGAACGCCGGGGACGCCGGCCTATAACCCGCCTCGCATGCAGGTGGCGCAGGACATGATTGTGCTTTGCGGCAAGCTGCTGAACGGAGAGATCAGCGGCGAATGCGTTGAAGAACCCAACGCGCCTGGCGGCCGAGCGCTGCGGGCGCGCTGGGGCGCTGCGGGCATGGTGTACACGACCGTCGGGTAAAGGCGCTGTTTCCTGATTGTACCGATGGACAGGCGCAGGATCTGGGGTCCTGCGCTTTTTGCGTGAACGGATGCAGCAGCCCTTGAACGTGCCTTGCATACGAGGGGGTCAATGGCGGTACGAACATACCGGCACGGATGATTTCAAAAAGACAAACGGTTTCATTTGGATATTGATGAAAATAAAGTTTTTCGTGGAAAATTAGGCGTTTCGTCCAGTTTGAATGGAATATTCGACAATGATCAGAACTTTTTATCCATTTTTTCATGTCAAACGGTTGACATTTTCGGAGGCCAATGGTATACTTGTCTCAATCCGTAAGGGACGGAAATTTGAATCGAAAGGGAGACTCAAACATGCTTAAGAAACTGGCTGCGTTCCTGATGGCGGCAGCGATGCTGCTGACCATGACGGCCGCCGGGGCGGAAAGTGCCCAGGCACCCGTGACCATTTCCTTCTATTCCACCCAGGCGGGCGTGGATGATGAGACCATCGCCCTGCTCGACGAGTTCATGGCGCAGCACCCCGGCATCACCGTGAACTATTATCCCTGCGGCGACGATCAGCTGGCTGCGTGGCTTGCGCTGTACTCCGCCGGCACCGCTCCCACCGTGTCGCTGCTGGATGTGGGCCAGATTCTCAACTACAGCGATTATATGTACAACTTCAATCAGGGCGATACCGAATGGATGAGCCACGTGCTCAGCGGCTGGGAATTCTGCCAGAAGGAAGGGTCTGACGCCATCTACGGCATTCCCGCCAGCTACCAGGGATTTGCACTGCTCTACAACAAGGACCTGGTGGCGCAGGTGCACGGCGAGGACTTTGACGTGACCACCGTCAACACCGTCGATAAGTTGGTCTCCTTCTTTGACGCCTTTGAGGCCGCCGGTATCCCCGCTACTGTGGTGTTCAGCGCGGACTGGGCGCTGGGTTCTCATTATCTGGGCTGCCAGCTGTTCTCCGAGTGGCTGGGCGACAAGGAAACCCAGCGCGCCATCCTCAATGGCCTCTACACCGGCGAAACCAAGCTGATTGAAAATGAGCACTTCAACAACCTGATGGACGTGTTCGACATTCTCAAGCAGTATAACATCAACGATGCCGATCCTCTGGCCGATACCCAGGAGGGCGACCTGGAGATGCTGGCGACCGGCAAGACGGCCACCATGTTCCAGGGCGACTGGAACTGGCTGCAGATTCAGACCTTCGCTGAGCGCGACGATCTGGCCATCATGCCTCTCCCCCTGACCAACGACGAAACCGACCCCCGCAACAGCATGATCCTGGGCTCCTGCCCCAAGGCGTATTGCGTCGATACCTACCAGAGCACTCCCGAGCAGCAGGCCGCGGGCGTGGAGCTGGCCAAGTGGCTGGCCCTGAGCGACGAGGGCAAGGAATTCATGGTGACCCAGATTGGCTCCACGCTGCCCTTTGACGACGTGAACGTGGTCAACGAGAACCCGCTGGCCGTGTCCACCCAGGAATACCTCAACGCCGGCAAGATCCTGGACATCAGCACCTTCCTGTGCGAGGCGCCCAGCGATTTCTGGTTGATTATCGGGCCCTACATGCAGGCTTACCTGGCCGGCCAGATGGACCGCGCCACCCTGGCTGCCGAGATTGAGGCCTACTTCCAGGACATCTGAGCCGATTGCGGCAATACTGTCTGCGGACGGGCAGGGCTTATGGGCATAGGCCCTGCCCGTCTCTGTTTTAAAGGAAGGGGGAGAAGCGCGTGCTAAGCGCCCAGAAGCGGGACGTGTGGAAGCTGATCCTGCTGTTTTTTGTGCCGGCGATGTTCGTTTGGCTGACGACCATGGTGATCCCGTTCCTCTACGGAATCTGGATTTCCTTTGTGCAATGGGACGGCATCGGCAATAATTATGAATTCATCGGCCTGGAAAACTATATCAAGATTTTTTCCAACGCCAAATTTATGCAAACCCTTGGCCGCACGGCAATCTACACCATCGGCACCGTGGCGCTGAGCAACGTGCTGGGCATCGCCCTGGGCCTGCTGCTCACCAGCGCGCTCAAGGGACGCAACCTGTTCCGTACCGCCATCTTCGTGCCCAACGTCATCGGCGGCGTCGCCATGGGCTATATCTGGAAATACATCTTCAACTACGGCTTCACCGCCATCGGTGCCAGCCTGGGCATTCAGGCGTTGAGCACCTCCATGCTCTCCGATCCCACCAAGGCGATGATCGCCCTGATCATCGTATCGTCCTGGCAGCTGAGCGCCTATCTGATGATCATCTACGTGGCAGGATTTACCAACGTGCCCGCGGAGCTCGTGGAGGCTGCGCGCGTGGATGGCGCCAGCTCCTGGTCGGTACTGCGCAACGTGCGTCTGCCCATGATCCGCTCCTCGCTGACGATCTGCCTGTTTTTGGCCATCGTGCGCTCGTTCATGGTCTTTGAGGTCAACATGACCCTGACCGACGGCGGCCCCTTCAACACCACCGAGATGATCGCCTTCCGCATCTACAACACGGCGTTCGTTAGCCTCAAGTTCGGCAACGCGCAGGCGCAGGCTGTGGTGCTGTTCGTCATCGTGGCGCTGATCTCCGTGTGCCAGGCCTACTTCACGTCCAAGCGGGAGGTGCAGATGTGATGAAGCAAAAGCGCTATGCCGGCGCGGTGCTGCTGGTGCTGGCCCTGGTGGCTACGGTGTTCTACCTGTTCCCGCTGGTGCTGGTGGCCATCAACTCCGTCAAAACCACGGGCGAATTTACCAGCAACCCCTTCAGCCTGCCCACCGTGCTCCAGTGGGGCAACTACAGCTATGCCTTTGGCCAGATGCACTTCTTGACGTCCATGCGCAATTCGCTGGTGATCACCGTCAGCGTATGCGTGCTGGTGTCGCTCCTGGGCGCCATGGCTGCCTACGCCGTCAGCCGTGTGAAGCACAAGTTCGTGGCCACCGTATACTACCTGATGCTGGCCTCCATGTGCGCGCCCTTCCAGGCCTACATGATTCCGCTGGTGAAGATCTACGCATCCCAGCTGGGCATGAACAACAGCCTGATCCCGGTCATCTACATCGGCCTGGGACTGAATATCTGCTTTTCCATCTTCCTGGTACGCGGCTTCCTCAACTCCATCCCCAAGGAGATCGACGAGGCGGCTCTCATCGACGGTTGCAGCAGCACCAAGCTGTTTTTCAACATCATCATGCCCATGCTCACGCCCATCCAGGTGACGCTGCTGGTGTTTGTGGCCATGGGCGTATGGAACGACTACCTGCTTTCCAGCCTGTTTTTGAACACGCAGGAAATGCGCACGTTGCCCATGATGATCCGCGTGTTCTGCGCGCAGTATTCCAATGATTACGCCCCGATGATGGCGGGCTTGGTGATGAGCATTCTGCCCATGCTGGCCTTCTATCTGGCTGGCCAGAAGCAGATTCTGGAGGGCGTGGTGCAGGGCAGCGTCAAGGGCTGATCCGGCGTTGTCAGGTGGTTTCACGCTCAACCAGCGTGACGGGGAAGACCGCGCATGTGGGTACGACCCGTCCGCTGGAAGCGTGGATGATGTTTTCCACCGCATAGCGGCAGATATCCTCCACCGGCTGATGAATGGTGGTCAGCTGCGGCGAGCACAGCGACGCGAGGCGCGTGTCGTCGTAGCCGATCAGCTTCAGCCGGCCGGGGATGTCGATCTCGTGTCGGCGGCAGTACTGAATGATTTCGGCAGCGATCACGTCGTTGGAGCAGAGGATACCGTCCACATCCGGGTGATTGCGGAAGATCGCCGCTACCGTCTCCTGATAGTCCATGCGCACGAACTGCCGCTCGGCAGCGTCTACGGCGCTGGGCTTGGACACGCCCAGCCGGCGGCATGCGTCCTGAAATCCCAGGTAGCGCTTGTTGGCGTCCATGTCCAGATGCGCGCTGCCGCTGACGTACAAAAGACGGCGGCAGCCGCGCGCGATCAGGTGCTCGGCGGCGATGCAGCCGCCATAGTAGTTATCCGCGCAGGCGGAGGGAATGCGAGGGCTGACCGTGCGGTCAATGGTGATGACGGGCGCGTCCACATCCGCAAATTCCTCCAGGTTCTGGGTGTGACTGGCCAGAATGATGCCGGCAACCTTGTTGCCCAGCAGCATGCTGAAAAATTCCTTTTCCTTTTGAATTTCGTGGTTGGATACGCACAGGAGCAGCTTGTAGCCGCTCGCGCTGGCGTGACGCTCCACGCTGGCGATGACGCAGCTGAAAAAGAAGTTGTCCGCCGAAGGCACGATCAGACCGATAAAATGGCTGTTTTTCTTGGCCAGCGACCGGGCCAGCTCGTTGGGATGATAGTCCAGCTCCTCCATGGCGGCCTGGATGCGAAGGCGGGTTTTCTCGCTGATGCGGGCGCGGTCGTTGAGCATGCGCGAGACGGTGGTCACCGTAACGCCCGCGCGCTGGGCAACGTCCTTGAGCGTAGCCATTGCCATTCCTCCTTGGTTTGGTTCCTGCCCATAATGATACCTTTTTTTTGGGAGAAGTCAAACCGGAAATAACGCAGCAAGAGGTGATTTTCCCATGGCGAACCTCCATCTGAACTTCCGTTCGGACATGCTGATGCGCAGCGTCTATCCGCGCGTATTCCTGCCCGATTACAACGACTGGAACGACGTGACGCCGCCCTACCGCACGCTGTACTTTTTGCACGGGTATTCCGGCGGGGCGTTGGAAACGGCTACGTTTACCAACTTTGCCCTGTACGCCGCGGTGCATGGCATCGCCATCGTGATGATCGACGGCGACAACTCCTTCTACGTGGATGACAAGAAGCGCAATGCCTTCTACAGCCGCTATGTGGGGGAGGAGATCGTGGAGGTGACGCGGAAGCTGCTGCCCCTGTCCCGCCGGCGGGAGGACACGTTCATCGCCGGCATCTCCATGGGCGGCTACGGCGCGCTGATCAACGGCCTGCGCTACAGCGATACGTTCAGCAAGATCGGCATGCTCTCGCCCGCGCTGGGCATGTATCCCGAAAACGGGCAGATGCAGCCCGGAAGCCCTCTGCATAAGGAGTCGCTCCTGGCGCTGCTGGGCAGCCCGTCGCGCTACCATGGGTCCTACCGCGACTATGAGGCCGCGGCCCGCAAGGCGCTTCAAAATCCACAGACCATGCCGCAGCTGTTTTTGGCCTGCGGCACCGGCGACGCGCTGGTGTACGAGGCGGGACGCGACTTCGCGCACCGCATGCAGGCAGCGGGCGCGCCCATGACCTATTATGAGGCCGAGGGCGGGCATGATCATGTGTTCTGGAAGCATGCCATGACGCCGCTATGCGAGTTCCTCACGGCGAAGGGAGGCAAGTGAGATGTATCTTCGAATCAGCTTCAAATCTCAAATGCTGGGCCGCGGAGTGACCGCACACGCGTTTTTGCCCTTCCACGACGGCTATGAGGATACGCCGGCGCCCTATCCCACGCTGTACTTTCTGCCCGGCTATTCCGCCAATGCCGAGGAGCTGGCCACGCTGCTGCCCCTTCGGCGCTTCTCGGCCGAGTACGGGGTGGCGGTGATCATTCCTGACGGCGAGAATTCCTTCTATACCGACCATCCCGAACGCTGCGCGCTGTTCAGCAGCTATGTGGGGGACGAGCTGGTGCGCGTGACGCGGCGCATGCTGCCCTGCCTGTCCACCCGGCGGGAGGATACGTGGATCGGCGGCATTTCCATGGGCGGCTACGGCGCGTGCACCAACAGCCTGCGCTGGCGGGATACGTTTTCCAAGATCGTGATGCTTTCGCCCGCCATCGACGTGACCGACCTCTT
The DNA here is from genome assembly GCA_900553905.1 of uncultured Eubacteriales bacterium. GTDB lineage: Bacteria > Bacillota > Clostridia > Christensenellales > Aristaeellaceae > Limiplasma > Limiplasma pullistercoris. The sequence continues at coordinate 13,784 of USFL01000003.1, forward strand.
GAGCGACCGGGACGGTTCTCTTCCCAATCAGCTCTTTTCGGCCTGGATGGGCGATGAGGCGAGCTACCGCGAGTCCTGGATGAATCCCCGCTACAGCCTGCTCAAGGCCAAGGAGCAGGGCGAGGCGCTTCCGCCCATGTTCCTGTGCTGCGGACGGCAGGACGCACTCGTATACGATATGTGCAGCCGCTTTGCGGACTTTGCCCGCAAGGAGGACCTGCCGCTGACCTACCTCGAAGGCGAGGGCCAGCACGACATCCCCTTCTGGGACGGGATGCTGGAGCCGGCTTTCCGCTTTATGACCCAATCCCACTGAATGACCGGAGGAATGGCAGATGACGGATTTGGACAGGTTGACCGCGCCATGGCAGGAACCGGCGCTTTCGGGCACGATCGCGCAGGGCGACATGCCGGGTGACAAAATCTGCATTACGGAGGAACACATCCAAAAGGCGAAAACCCTCTATCCGGAGCTGCGGAGGCTGCTGGTCCGCCGCTTGGGTGAAAGCCCCTGCGGACGCGCCGTGGTGACGGTGTGCGGCGGCTCAGGCGTGGGTAAATCGGAGATCGCCTCGCTAATTTCCTATTACCTCAACGCAGAGGGCGTGGGGGCGTACACCCTGTCGGGCGACAACTATCCCCGCCGCTACCCTGAACAGAACGATGCCGAGCGCCGCCGCGTGTTTCATGACGGTGGGCTGAAGGGGCTAGTCGCCAGCGGCGCCTATCGCCCCGAGCAGGCGCAGGCGCTCAGGGAGCTCTGGCCCGAGGACGGCGACGCCTCACCCGCGAACGTAAGCCGGTATCCCTGGCTGGCTACCTACCAGCAGGCGGGCAAAAATGCGCTGCGCGGCTATCTGGGCACGGAGAAGGAAATCGACTTTGACCAGGTTAGCCACATCGTGAGCAATTTCAAGCAGGGCGCGCCCACGCTGTATCTCAAGCGTATGGGCCGCACGGCGGAGGAACTGTGGTATGACGCGGTGGATATGACCGGCAAGAGCGTGCTGGTGATCGAGTGGACGCACGGCAATTCCGACTGGTATGAGGGCGTTGATATTCCTGTGCTGCTCAACAGCACGCCGGCCGAGACGCTGGCCCACCGCCAGGCGCGCAACCGCGACGGCCGGGCGGACAGCCCCTTTACCACCATGGTGCTGGAGCTGGAGCAGCAGATGCTCAAGGCCCAGGCCCACAAGGCCAAGCTCATTCTTTCCAAGTCCGGCGAGCTGATGACCTATGAGCAGTACACCCGCCTGATGGCGCAGGCGTGAGGAGGGAACGCGATGAATCAGGGCACGATGCTCAACGCCTATCCTGACAGCCTGGGCGGAAGCCTGGCGGCGGAGGCGGATTTCCTGGCCCGGCCTGAATGCCGTGGCGCGTTTCAGTCCTTTTATCTTTTGCCAAGCCTTTTCAACAGCGATCTGGACCGTGGCTTCTCCGTGGCCAGCTACGACCTCAACCGCCTGCTGGCCGATGAGGACAGCCTGGCGCGCGTGGGCGAGCTGGGGCTGGATCTGAAGCTGGACTTTGTACTCAACCACCTCTCCGTGCTCAGCCCCCAGTTTCAGGACCTGCTGGCGCAGGGTGAGGAATCGCCCTACCGCGACTTCTTCATCGACTGGAACCGCTTCTGGGAAGGCAAGGGCGAGATGACCCCGGAGGGGTACATCCAGCCCGATCCGGCGCTGATCAAGGAGATGTTCTTCCGTAAGCCCGGCCTGCCCATCCTGATGGTGCGCATGCCCGACGGCAGCAAGAAGCCATACTGGAACACCTTCTATCAGGAGGTGCGCTATCCGGTGCTGGATGCGCAGGATCTGATGGCTGCCTGCGGCCTGCAATACGCGCAGGCCAACGCGCTGGCGGGCCGCATCAATGCGGCGACGCAGGCGGGAAGGGGCCCCAGCGGGGCCGACTTCACCGGCTTTGAAGCCTGCCGCGAGAGTGCGGTGCAGGCCGTGGAAGCGCGCTGCCGCTACCTGGGGCAGATGGATCTGAACCTGAAATCGCCCCTGGTATGGGATTATTACCGGGAAACGCTGAAAAAGCTGGCCGGCTACGGCGCGGCCATCGTCCGCCTGGATGCCTTCGCCTATGCGCCCAAGGAACCGGGCCGCCGCAACTTCATGAACGAGCCGGAGACCTGGGACCTGCTGGAGGAGATCCGCAAAATGGCGGAGCCGCTAGGCCTCCAGCTCCTGCCGGAGATTCACGCCAGCTACGCCGAGGGCGCCTACCGTACGCTCACCCGGAAAGGCTACATGACCTATGACTTCTTCTTGCCGGGCCTGGTGATCGACGCCATCGAAAATCATACCGGCGACCTCCTGGCCCGCTGGGCGCAGGAGGTGCGGGACGAAGGGATTCGCACGGTGAACATGCTGGGCTGCCACGACGGCATCCCGCTTCTGGACCTCAAGGGCCTACTGCCGATGGAGCGTATCCAGGCGCTGATCGACCTGGTGGTATCGCGCGGAGGGCTGGTCAAGAGCCTGCATGGCCAGAAGAACCTGTATTACCAGGTGAACGCTACCTATTACAGCGCCCTGGGCGAGGATGACCGCAAGATGCTTCTGGCGCGCGCCTTGCAGCTGTTCATGCCGGGCAAGCCGCAGGTGTGGTACCTGGACCTGTTTGCCGGGAAGAACGACCTGGAGGCCGTGGCCCGCGGCGGCGAGGCCGGACACAAGGAGATCAACCGTACCAACCTGACCGCGCAGGAGATCGCGGCGGGGCTGGAGCGCCCCGTGGTGCGGGACCAGCTGCGGCTTCTGCGCATGCGCAATGCGTGCAGCGCCTTCGAGGGCGGCGCGCTGACCGTGGAGCAGTCCGCCCCGGACCGGCTGACCCTTGCCTGGGAGCGGGACGGAAGCCGGGCCCGGCTGGAAGCCAATCTTTCCACCTATGCCTTCCGGGCTACGACCTGTGAGGATGGGCAGGAAAGCGCTTTTGAGCAGTAACGGCAGAATCAAGAAAAACGGGAGGACTTTCGTGCAGTGCGCATGGCGGTCCTCCCGTTTTCGTATGTTCCAGCCTTACGCCTCTTCGTTCGGAAGGGGCGGCGCGGCGTCCAGATGCACGTTCAGGTGGGGATAGGTCATGGAGATGCCGGCTTCCTCAAAACGTACCCGCACGTTTTCGACGATGGCGAAGTACACGTCCCAGTAGTCGGTAGCCGCAGTCCATACCCGCAATACGTATTCGATGGCGCTGTCGCCATACCGGTTGACGGCGGCAAAGGGCGCAGGCTCCCTGTGAACCTGCGGCAGATCGGCAGCCTTGAGCAGCGCGGCCTTGACCGTCTCCGCCGCGTCGTCATAGGAGGCGGTGAAGGTCAGGTCCACCCGGCGATTGGTGACGGCAGTATAGTTGATGATTTTGGCGGCGGCCACCTCGCTGTTGGGCACGAAGATCTCCTTTTGGTCGGGTGTGACCAGCGTGGTATAGGTCATGCCGATTTCCTGCACGGTCCCGGAAACCGTGCCCACCTCCACAAAGTCACCTACGCGAAAGGGGTGGGTGGACAGAAGCATGATGCCGCCTGCCAGGTTGGACAGCGCGCCCTGCACCGCCAGCGTTACAGCCAGGGAGGCCACGCTCAACAGTGCGATCATGGAACTCACATCAATGCCCAGCGAGCCCGCCACAATCAGGAAGATCAGCGCCCACATCAAGATGCGCAGGGCAGAGCGCAGGAACTTCTCGATGGTTTTCTCCATGCGGGAGCGGGTAAACAGCTTGTCCGCCACCTTGAGCACGACCCGGGAGGTCGCATAGGCGATGATGAAGGTGAGGATGGCGGGCGGCAGCTTTTCCAGCGTGAGAGAAGAAAAAAAGCGTGTGATTTGTGTCGTATCCACAGATGGCATGAAATCGTACAGCCCCTTTCACCCGGCCTCATCCCGGTACAGCGATAAGGGACGCCGGGTCTGCATATAGCCGGATTATACCATACCGCGCATCCGGAGGCAAACTGCAGGAAACAAGGTCCTGCAAAAGGTTGCCGCCCTGACAGCTTTCGACAAACACTGTCATTGCAAAACCGCGAATGAGCGCGTATGCTGAAGATGAATCAATGCTCGTGGCGATTTGTCCATTACAAAAGGAGGGAACCACGATGGAAAGACACAACCCGATAGGATTCGCCTTTATGCGCAGGCGCGCAGAGCAGCTTTTTGAAGAAGGAATGACGGCAGGCGCGATTCGACTGCTTAAGGCGGTGGATGACGCGCAGGTCCGGCGCTTTGAGGCCGCTTCCGGCCAGAAAGCGGCGGAAGAAACGGCTGAACGGAGTTTTGTTAGCACTCATTTTAGATGAGTGCTAATTTTTTGTTGCTTTTTCCCTTCTCCTCTGCTACAATAGAATCCGCGGAGCGCTTTGCTTCCGCGCCATAGCATTTCAACCCGGCCGCGGGCCGGTTTTTTCAGGAGGCAGAATCATGACCAGTCAACAGGGCAATATTTCTATTCATGCGCAGAACATTATGCCGATCATCAAGCGGTGGCTGTATTCCGACAAGGACATCTTTATCCGCGAGATGGTTTCCAACGGCTGCGACGCCATCACCAAGCAGAAGATGCTCTCCCCCGGAGCCGAGGAGGACTGGCGGGTGACGGTGACGCTTGACGCAGAGAAAGGCGAGCTGTGCTTCAGCGACAACGGCATCGGTATGACCGCCGACGAGGTGGAAAAGTACATCAATCAGGTGGCCTTCTCCGGCGCGGAGGAATTCCTCAAAAACTATGAGGGCGACGAGAAGGGCGGCATCATCGGCCATTTCGGTCTGGGCTTCTATTCGGCGTTTATGGTGGCCGACCGCGTGACCATCGAAACCCTGAGCGGCGCGGAAGGCGCGGCGCCCGTCAAATGGACCAGCGAGGACGGCATGTCCTTCACTATGGAGGATGGCAGCCGTACCCAGCGCGGCACGGATGTGATTCTGCATATCAGCGAGGAGGAAAAGGACTTCCTTCAGGAGTACCGCGTGCGCGAGGTGCTCAGGCGCTATTGCGGCTTCATGGCCACGCCCGTATACTTCGATGTGGTGAGGAAGGAGGAGCCCGCCAAGGAAGGTCAGGAGGGCGAGGAAGCCGCTGAAAGCAGGGAGCCCAAGGGGCCGGAGCTGATCAACGATACGCCCGCCCTGTGGCTCAAGGCCCCCAAGGACTGCACTGACGAGGAATACAAAAAGTTCTACCGCGATGTGTTCCATACCTTTGAGGATCCGCTGTTTTATGTTCACCTGAACGTGGACTATCCCTTCAACCTCAAGGGCATCCTCTATTTCCCCAAGCTGACCAATGACTTTGGCACCCGCGAGGGCGAAATCAAGCTCTTCAGCGGCCAGGTGTTCGTGGCCGACAACATCAAGGAAGTCATCCCGGAGTTCCTCATGCTCCTCAAGGGCGTGATCGACTGTCCCGACCTGCCGCTCAACGTCAGCCGCAGCTTTTTGCAAAACGATGGCTACGTGAAGAAACTGTCCGCCTACATCACCCGCAAGGTGGCGGACAAGCTGACCGGCCTGTTCAACACTGAGCGCGACAGCTACCAGAAGTACTGGGATGACATCCATCCTTTCGTCAAGTACGGCTGCATGCGCGACAGCAAGTTCTTTGACCAGGTGAAGGATACCTTGCTCTACAAGACCACCAAGGGCGAGTACCTGACGCTCAACGAATACCTGTCCAAGAATGAGGGCAAGCTCGGCGGCAAAAAGGTGATCTACACCAACGATCCCACCCGTCAGAGTGCCAGCGTGGCCATGTATGATGCGGAGGGCATTGACGTGGCGGTGATGGATGCGCTGATCGACCTCAATTTCCTGAGCTTCATGGAGTATTCCGCCGGGGTGGAGGGCCTGACCTTCGCCCGCGTGGACGCCGACAGCCAGACCTTCCAGAAGGAAATGTCCGAGGAAGAAAAGAAGCAGAGCGAAGAGGATGAGAAGAAGCTGGCCGACGTGTTGCACAAGGCTACCGGCAAGGAGGATCTGGCCGTCAAGCTGGCTTCCCTCAAGGATGAAAGCCTGCCCGCCATGCTGACCCAGGAGGAACAGGGCCGCCGTTTCAGCGAAATGAGCCGCATCTACGGTCAGGACTTCAAGCTGCCCGAAACCCATACGCTGGTACTCAACGCGGCCAATCCTGTGGTCAAGGGCCTGCTGAACGCGGAGGGGAACGAGGAAACCCGCAGCCTGATTGCTGCGCAGCTCTACGACCTGGCGCGGATGAGCACCCGTCCCCTGGAGAAGGAGGAGGTCACGGCATTCCTCGCCCGCAGCAACAAGCTGCTGGAGCTGTTGAGCGAACGTTAACAAACATGTAACATTTTGCCCGGAAAAAGCAGGGTTTTCCGCTCCGGGCGCGTATACCTTGTATGGTGGGATTTGCGGACCGTGCGCCCGCACCCCCATACGGGGTTTTTTTATCGAAATAACAAAGCAGGGCCGTTGTTCCCGGCGGCCGGAGGAGGCGCAGATGGCGAAGCGGATGTTGTGCTGGCTGGCGGCAGCGGTGCTGCTTATGACGGGCACAGTGGGCGCGCTGGCGGAAATGCCGCGCGAGATCTATCCCCTGGATTATGATACGCTGCCGGAGCCGCGCGCAGGGCAGTACCACTATCTCATGGCCTGCGTGGACACGTGGGAGGGCAGCGCCAGCAACCTGGGCAATACCGACGGCGTGCTTATGGTCACGCTGGACGTGGACGCCAAGCGCGTGATGCTGACCACCTTCACGCGCGAAATGCTGGTCAAGCGGCCGGACGGGGGCATCGGGCGGTTCACCTACATCGCCAAAAACTACGGCCCCGAGGCCCTGTGCGAAACCGTCAGCACGCATTTCGGCGCCAAGGTGGACAAATATATCATCTTCAGCATGGATAACGTCCAGACCATCATCGACGCCATGGGCGGCGTGTACATCACCGTGACCGACGCGGAGGCCGATTACCTAAACCGCTACCGCATCGCCCGCGACGCGACTACGCCCAGCATGGACAAGGCGGGGACCTATCTGTTCGGCGGGCATGCGGCGGTGATCTACATGCGCATCCGCAAAGTGGGCGGCGACGGCGATTCGGGCCGCACGCGGCGCATCCGCACGGTACTGAGCACACTGGCGGGCAAGTATGCCCAGGCGTCGCTGGACGATGCTCTGCAGCTGCTGACCACCGTATCGGAAAACATTGTGACCACCAATATGAGCATGGCCGACCTGCTGGAGGCGGTGGGCTATGCCATGGAGCTACGCGGCGTGGAGCCGGAGGGCATCCAGATGCCGCCGGAGGAGGCCATGGAGCCGATCACCTACGCAGGCATGGCCACGCGACAGGTGGACTTTGAATACAGCCGACAGCTGCTTAGTGAATTCCTGGACAGCCAGAGCTTTGACGTGGTGGAATAGCAGGAGGGAGATACCGATGACGCAGGGCCGGGAGGATGAGGCCGCGCGAAGGGGCCGCACGGCTGCGGCGGCGGTTGTGGCGCTGCTGTGCGCATGGCGGTTGCCGCGCACGCTGGGGCTGGGAGCGGACAGCACGGCCATCGCCAGCCACGCGGTGAGCATAGCGCTTGCTGCGGGATTGTACCTGCTGATCAAACGCGCTCTCGGTTTGCGCGACCGGGCGCTCAACCGCATCGGATACGGGCTGGGCGCCCTGTTTGCCGTGCTCACGGCGGTGGGCGGAGAGCTGGCTGGCACGGGCGAGCTTGCGCCGCTGACATGGCTGGGCGCTCTGGACGGACTCGTGACCGTTTTGCCGCTGGCAATGGCCTATGGCGCGGTGATCGTGCTGGCGCTGCGGCGGGTGGATGGCATGGCGGCCCGGCCTGCGCGCGAGGGCGTGGAGCCGCTGTGGCGGCGCGTGCTGGGCAACGGCTTCGTGGCCTTCCTGGTGATGCTGGCCTGCTGGATTCCGGTGTGGCTGGCGTTCTGGCCCGGCTTTTTTAATGCGGACAATGTGACGCAGTTTTATGGCTATTATGACAATATGCACAGTGCGCACCACCCGTTGCTGCACACGCAGCTCCTGGGCGGACTGATGATGCTGGGCATCGACAACAGCGCGGAGGGCTCGGCTGCGGTGGGGCTGGCGCTGTACTGCGTGGTGCAGATGGTATTGCTGGCGGCCATGCTGGCCTATGCATGCGCATGGCTCCGGCGCAGAGGCGCGCCGTTCTGGACGCGCATGGCAGTGATGGCATCCTTTGCAGCCATGCCGTTTTACGCGTTGTGGCCCATGTGCGCGCACAAGGATGTCCTGTTTTCCGCGCTTGTGCTGATGGTGGCGCTGCAATTGTGCGACCTGTGGTGCGACGGATTCAGGCTGCTCAAATCGCCCCTTCGCATCGGGGCGTTCGTCATCACGGCGGCGCTGATGATGCTGTTTCGCAACAATGGCGTATACGCCTTTGTGCTGCTCACGCCCTTCGTGGTGCTCCTGGCGCGCTCGAGGCGGCTGCGGGTGCTTTTGCTGTGCACGGCATGCGTGGCCGTGTACGTGGGGGCTAACGCCTACCTGGTTCACGTGACCAGTGCAGAACCGGGCAGCACGGTGGAGATGCTCTCGATTCCGTTGCAGCAGATTGGACGCACCCTGCGAGAGCAACCCGACGCGCTGGATGAGGCGGACCGCGCCCTCATCGAAACCCTCTACGGCGAGGGCGATCCCAGCGCGATTTACGATGCGACGCTGGCCGACGCGCTGAAATGGGCCATCAGCTACGACGCGCTGGATGAAAATCTGCCGCAGCTGCTGGGCCTGTGGGTGCGACTGGGTCTGCGCTATCCGCTGCCCTATCTGGAGGCGTTTCTGGTGCAGAACCTGCCATACCTCTCGCCGGGAGCCCCGATGCGCACCCGATTGGAGGTTGGCGTGGCCCAGCTGGACCTGATGCCCATCGAGGAGCATTCCTTCCTGCCGTGGCTGCGCGCCCCATATGAGGCGTACAACGACACGCTGATGTTTATGGGCCTGCCCTGTATCCGGCTGTTGAGCGATCCGGCGGTATTCGCCTGGTTGAGCATCATCGGGCTGTGCTACGCGCTGTGCCGCGGGCGGCGCGGCGTAGCGGCTGGCTTTCTGTTTGGCCTGTCGGTTTGGGGCACCTGTCTGCTGGGGCCGGTGGCGGCCATCCGCTACGTGTTGTCGCTGTATTATATCGTGCCGGTGCTGTGGGCCGCGCTGCTGGCGCCGGAGCGGGCGGCTCCGCCTGCGTGCGAAAAGCCTGCGTAAAAGTGCAAACCAAAAAACGTGGCCCGCGATTCGTATCGAAATCGCGGGCCACGCTTCTGCC
>USFL01000004.1 GCA_900553905.1 uncultured Eubacteriales bacterium
GGGATCTGGCAGAGCTTTTCGATGTGTCCTGTGAATTTATGCAAAGGGCCATAGCGTATTACAAAACCGCTATTCTTTAGTCGGGGGGGGTAAACTGCATGGCGAGAAAAAAACCATTCGTCGTTAAGGCAGCAACCGATATTTACAAGGCTGTAAAAAAAGATAAAGCGCGTCAAGCCCGGGAATCCGCAAGAAAGGAAAGAGAGTTACAGCGTCTCCAAAAGGCCGCCGAGGCCGAACGCGCACGAATAGCGCGGCAGAAGGAGCGCGACGAAAAGGCCGCCGCACTGCAACGGCAGCGACGAGAAGCCGAAGCACACAAGCTTCGCATACAGCAGGCCTCATTGGAGGATCAATATGCCATTGTCCGTGCACGTTATCATGAGATCAGTACACGCTTGCCAGAGCTTGCAGACCCTGAAACCATCATCGCTTATTGTAACGAGGGTGTACGGTTGGTTCCCATGCTCTTTGACTATGAGACCAGAAAGAGCTTACTGGAGAAATCCCCGTGTGTTTATCCGGATGTGACCGACTTGTACCTGCGTCTATCCAAAGCCTATGAAACGATGGGGATGTATGACCGTGCAATTCTGGCCTGCCGCGATGCCATGGAAATGGGGATAACGTCTGCCGGCGAGCAGGGGAGTATGGCCGATCGTATCATGATCTTGACGAATGAGAAAAATGAGGTGAAGCATAATGGCTAAATGCGTTGAGTGCGGCCAAAAAGGGATGTTTTTGAAAGTCAATGCCAATGGACTTTGCCTCGATTGTCTTTCCAGCAAGCTCCATGAAGCCACTCAGCGGATTGCCTCTCTTGAAGCTCAAATAACGCCGGAGTTTAAGGACGCAAAAGCTGTTCTCGACACGCTTTCCCACGCAAAGGAGGAGCTTTCATCAATCGAAAAATCCATTGATGAAAAGAAAAAGGTCAAGGCAGAAATAGAGGCCGAAATCATCTCGTGCAAAGAGCAGCTTCTTTTTGTATCGGATGCCGTTGAAATGGAATCCTTTTCATTGTATGTTCCACGCTTTGACTTTTCAAAAAGCGACGATTATAAAGATAGGCTTGCCGAGCTGCGCAACGCCCAAAAGCAGATGCTCAGAGATCACATAGCTGTAATTTATGGTACGAACTGGACTGTCAATGGGAGTAAAGCTGAGGGCAAAAAGCTGCTTGCTGATATGGAAAAACTTTTTGTTCGTTCTTTTAACAACGAATGTGATGCCGCTGTCAGTGACGTGAAGTTTTCAAACATGGACCGCTGCAGAGAAAGAATCCTGAAAGCATTCGAAACCATCAATAAGCTCGGCCGTGTAAATAACATGTCATTGTCTTATCAGTACCGCCAATCCAAGCTCGACGAGCTCGCTCTGGCCTACGAATATCAGTGCAAAAAGCAGGAGGAAAAAGAACAGCTTCGCGCGCTCCGTGAGCAGCAGCGCGAAGAAGCGAGGGTCGCTAAAGAGATCGAGGCGGCTCGCAAGGAAGCCGAAAAGGAAAAGAAGCACTATCAGCAGGCGCTGGAAAAGCTCAAATTGCAGCTTGCCGCCTGCAAAAGCGATGAGGAGCGGGCTTCCCTTCTGGAAAAGCAGAACGATATGATCGACCATCTCGACGATATCACTGCAAAGCTGGAGGATATCGATTACCGTCAAAGCAATCAAAAAGCCGGATATGTTTATGTCATCTCCAACATCGGCTCGTTTGGCGAGGGCGTTTACAAAATCGGTATGACCCGCCGGCTGGACCCCATGGAGCGCGTCTATGAGCTTGGGGACGCTTCCGTTCCCTTTATGTTCGATGTTCATGCCATGATCTTCTCCGACGATGCGCCAAAGCTGGAAGCGGCACTCCACAGGGCTTTTGCGGACCGGCGCGTGAACATGGTCAATAACCGCCGCGAATATTTCCGCGTCAGTCTGGAGGAAATAAAGTCTGTCGTGCTGGAAAACCATGATAAAACCGTGGAGTTTAAGGAAGTGCCCGATGCCCAGCAGTATCGTGAAACGCTTTTGATGCAGCGGCACGCCTAGCAAATGTAAGAGGGAGGCTTTCCCATGCCCGACTACACCGCCCTGTCCCGGCGCACCGGCATTCCCGTCCACGTGCTTCAGGCCATCGCCTCTGCCGGGCGGCGCCACGCCCAGCGCGTGGTGCTCTACGGCTCCCGTGCGCGGGGGGATCATTATCCCGATCAAGGAGGTTCCTGCCAATGCCCCGCCAAACCCTTAAGCAGCGTTCAGACGGACGGTACCGCGTCAAGTATAAGGGCCGTGAATTCTATGGAAACACACAGTCCGAGGCACTTGAAAAGCGTGAGGTATTCAAGCAGGAGCTGGCGCGGGGGCTGCGTGCGAACGCACTTGGGATCACCTTCCTCGACTATTCCAGTCAGTGGCTGCCCGCCTATAAGGCAAATTGTGCAGATAAGACGTACAATGATTATGTTCGTATCATCAATCATGCCTGCCAGCGGATCGGTGCGCTTCCCATCAAAGAGATCACAGCGACCGAAATTCGTCTGCTGTTCAACGAGATATCCGCCAAAAGCCAGTCCTATATCAATAAATACTGCATGACCATCAACAGCGTTTTTGCGGCTGCCCTGAACGATCATATCATTCTTTCAAATCCATGTCATAAGCTCAGGCGGCCCAAGGGCCACGAGGGGACCCACCGGGCCATTACCGAGGATGAGCGCAAACTGATCGTGGAGAGTGTGGGGGAGCATGATATGGCGCTTGCGGCCATGATCATGCTCTATGCCGGACTGCGCCGCGGCGAAGTTCTTGCCCTGGATCTGGACAGGGATGTTGATCTGGCCGAAGGCCGTATCTACGTCCGCCATGCCGTTTCTTTCGGTGATGAAAACCAGCCCCGCACCAGCAGCCCCAAAACGGAGAGCGGAATGCGTGCTATTCCGATTTTTTCTCAACTTCTGCCGGCACTCGAAAACGCCCATGGGCTTGTCCTACGCCGTGAAAACGGTCAGCCGATGAGCCGCAGCGCGTTCCTCAAAAAATGGTCATCCTATCTGTATTATCTGGAAACCAAAATGAACGGCTGCTCAAAACGATGGTATGGAAAAACCAGAGAGCACGTGGAGCTGATCGCTTCCGGCGGGCAGATGCCCCAGTACCGCCGCTGCACGATCCGTCCACATGATCTGCGCCATACGTTCTGCACCACCTGCCGCGACGCCGGGGTCGATATTCAGGACGTCATCAACTGGATGGGCCATGCAGATGAAAAAATGATCATGCGCATCTATGACCATTCCTCCGCTGCACGTGAATCCCGTTCAATCCGGAATATGGAACTATACCTTCATCAATCAGATGAAAGGGTCAAAATGGGGGTCAATAACGAATAATAGTTCTATAATCCTTATTTTATAATGGTTTTAATATAAGGAATTGTTGACTTTTAATCAAGGTGTCCGGAGTTCGAGCCTCCGATGGGTCACCATGCGAACCGGCCCCCGTGAAGCACACGCTTTGCGGGGGCCTTTGTATCGCAGGAAATGCGGACATTTGAACAAAAAAAGCACGCGCCCGGTTTGGACGCGTGCGGTGCTGTGGCTTACTCCACCGAATAGGGCATCAAGGCGATGGCACGGGCGCGCTTGATGGCCTCGGACAGCTGACGCTGATGTTTGGCGCAGTTGCCGCTCATGCGGCGGGGCATGATCTTGCCGCGCTCGTTTACGAAGCGGCGAAGACGGTTCACATCTTTGTAGTCGATGTATTCGATCTTGTCCACGCAGAAGCTGCACACCTTGCGGCGCGGCTTGCGTCCACGGGGACGCGGCCTTCTTTCACCACGATCCTCAGACATGGGCTAAACCTCCTTTGGAGTCATCATCAGGGAAGCGGCATGCTCGCGCCGCCATAATCAGAAGGGAAGGTCCTCGTCGTCCACTTCCTCAAATCCCTTGTCGGCCGCGGGAGCGGCTGCGGGCTGAGCGGGAGCGGCGGGCGCATAGCCCGCGGCATCCTCTGAGCGGGAGGACAGGAATTCAACGTCGTCCGCCGTGACCTCGAGCGAAAAGCGGGTGGAACCGTCGTTGGCGGTATAGCTTCTCACCGTCACGGGACCGACCACTGCGACTTTGCGGCCCTTGGCCAGATACTTCTGGCAGATCTCGCCCAGCTGGCGCCAGGCGCTCACACGGAAGAAATCCGCCTCGGGCTGGCCCTCCGCGCCCTGACGCTGGCGGCGGTTCACCGCCACGGTGAAGGAGCATACGTTCACGCCCGTGGAGGTGGTGCGCAGTTCAGGATCGCGCGTGAGGTTGCCGATGATGGTCAATTTGTTCATTGCTCACACCATCCTTATTCAGCAGCAGGGGTTTCGGCAGGCTGCGCGGCAGCGGGAGCGGCTTCCACGGCAGCTTCGGCAGGCGCGGCCACGGGTGCCGCGGGGCGCACGGGACGCGGCTTGACGCTGTGCTTCTTCTCTTCGAGCTTGATGATGAGGCAGCGCAGGACGTCCTCGCTGATGCCCATGTTGCGCTCGATCTCGCGGGGCAGCTCAGAGGGGCCCTTGAAGGTCACCAGCACGTAGTAGCCTTCGGGCTTGTCGTTGATGGCGTAAGCCAGACGACGCTTGCCCCAGGTCTCATCCACCTTTTCGACTTCACCGCCGTTCTGGGCGATCAGCGCGGAGAACTTTTCGATCAGCTCCTTGCGGGCGTTCTCCTCCAGCGCAGTGTCGATGATGTAGGTCAGTTCGTACCTATTCATTCCATTCACCTCCTCTTGGACATATGGCGCTGCATCGGTTGTGCAGCGCAAGGATGTGCCAATTAGGTATTTTATCAGAGAAACAGGAAAAATGCAAGAGGTGGAAGCGGGATTTCCAAAGAAAATCGCCGCCGGAGGACGCAGAAACGCCAGGCGCAAAGACGCGGAGGCTCCTTCCGGAGGGCCTCCGCGTCAGTCTGGGTTACAGCGGCATCTGTTGGATATGCGCGCCCATGTGCGTGGGGTCGAGGGCGAGCACCTCGCGGTAGGCCGCTTCCGCCCGCGCCCTGTCGCCCAGGCCGTAGCTGCCCAGGGCGATCAGGTAGTTGCAGTGGGCGCGGTTGCGCGCGTTCAGGTCGTCGTCGAAGATGAGCAGGTCGGGTAGGGACACGGCGAAGTAGTCGATGCGCATCTCGTCAAAGATGTGGGTTTCGCCGTAGTCCAGCAGCTTGTGGAAGCGGGCCTTCGCCTCGTCCTCCCGGCCCAGCTTGCGCAGCGCCAGGCCCTGGTAGAGAATCAGGTCCGCGGGCTGGTCGTTGCAGTACATGGCGCCGGCGGGCACGGTTTCGCCCAGCGTGGCCTTTTCCCAGCACGCCCGCGCCTCGTCCGTGCGGCCCTGCGCCTCGAGCGCGCAGCTCAGGTCGTAGTACAGGTCGTTGTCCCTGGCGCCGATCAGCTTGCCTTCTCCGAGGTTGTGCGGGAAAACCAGCGCCGCGCGCAGCTTGGCTTCCGCCGCGTCATGGCGCCCGGCGGCCAGATCGCGCCGTGCCAGCTGGTGCAGGGACAGCGCGTACTGCGTGGTCACGCGGCCCTCGCCGCCCTCCCAGGGATGGAAGCGGCGGCCCATGATCAGATCGTAGGCCTCCTGCGGACGGTCCAGCAGGTTGAGCAGGGTGGCATATTCGGTGGTCAGGTCGTCGCGGACAAAGACCACATCCTTGTGCGCGTACAGGTAGGCAAACCGCCGGGCCGGGTCCCATCCCGCGCGCCGGTGCAGCTGATCCAGCTCCAGAAGCACGCGCGCGTCCGAGGGATTGAGCGCATAGGCGCGTTCCAGCGCCTCCAGCGCCTTTTGGGGCTCGTGGTCCTTGTTGAAATACACCAGCGCCAGGTTGCGCCATGCCGTGGGATGGCTGGGGTCCAGCTCCACGCTGCGCTCCCACAGCTCGCGAGCCTCGGCATAGCGGCGGCGGTCGTAGAACAGGTTGCCCAGCAGATAGGGGGCCGAGGCGTCGCCGGGACTTTGCGCCATGGCGAAGTGCAGCACCGCGATATCCTCCAGCGCGTTGGGGAAGCAGTAGGCGCGGCTGCGCGCGCCGGCCTCCTTGAGTGCCTTGGCAGCATCCCGACCGCAGCGGGCCGCACAGAAGGCGGCATAGTAGGCGGGCAGCGGACCGTCGCTTTGAAGCAGGCCCAGCACGCGGCCGGCGCCCTCGTAATCGCCCCATGCCATCAGATCGCGCGCGACGCCCAGGAAGCTCTCCGGCTCGTTGCGCATCAGGCCAAGGGTGGTTTCGTCGCCGGCCAGGTCCGTCGCCAGCAGGCGGGAGGCATAGTCAAACGGGTCCAGCCGCAGGTTTTCCGCAAACCAGGCCGCCGCTTCCTCCTTGCGGCCCAGGCGCGTGAGCAGCATGCCCCGGAGCGCGCGGGCCTTGAGGTTGTGCGCGTTCTTGACCAGCGCCTTGTCCGCAAAGGACAGCGCCTCTGCCCATTCGCCCCGGCGCGCCGCGATGGCGGCCAGCTCGTAAAACGCGGCTTCCTGCTGGGCGCTGGTCCAGGTCGCCTTGTAGAAGGCGTCGAACGCTTCGTCATAGCGCTCCTGCCAGCGCAGGGCCATGCCCAGGTTGAGGTAGGGCTCGCTGTCGTAGGGATTGGGGTTGCGCCAGGTGAGGCGCTTGACGGCGGTGCGAAAGTGCTTCTCCGCCTCCTCGAAGCGCCCGCGGCGCATCAGCAGCATGCCGTAGGCGTTGTTGAGGCGGCTGTCGTCCGGGTCGCGGCGCAGGCCCTCCAGATAGTACGGGTCCGGCGCATAGGTGGCATGGCGGTACTGTTCCAGATGCAGGCCCGTGAGCAGCAGCTCCTCCAGCGAGGCGATCTTCTCCGGGTCCGCCGCCTCCTGCGCCGGTTCGGGAATGCGCTCGATCTTCTCCGGCGCGGGCGTGTAGTCCAGCAGCAGCCTGCCTTCGTGCCAGAGGCTCAAGGTCAGCTCCTGCGGCTGGCGGCCCGCCACGTCCACCCGCGCCTCGAACACATCGGTGGGGGAGAGCCGTCCCCTGCGCTCCAGCAGCGTTTCGCCGCCCGCGGTCAGGCGCACGACGGCGTCCTCGCGCACGCTGGTGGCATAGACGCATACGCGCGCGGCGCCGTTTTCCACCTCCAGCCCCAGGGCCGCGTCGAGGCTGGCGTTCTTGACCGCGCCCACCTTCTTGTAGGGCATGAAGGCCTGGGTGAAGGTCTTTTCCTCATAGGGCTTGAGCCAGGTGAAGTCCGGCTGGTTGTCGGTATACATGCCGGTCATCAGCTCGATGTAGGGGCCGTTCTCGTCGGTCAGGTTGCGGTCCCAGGCCTGCCCGAAATCGCCGCAGCCCCAGGTCCACTGCTTCTTGCCGGGCGACACGTGATGGTCGGCGATGTGCAAAACGCCCGCCTCCACGCCGTAATCGTATCCGCCCACGAAATTGTAGTCCGAATGATAGGCCATGTAGGACGTGGGCACGGGGATGTTCTTGTAGCGGGAGATGTCCACGCCTGCGCCGTAATCGTATTTGTAATAGGTGCCGGTAGCGATGGGGAAGCGCGACACCGCGCGCTTGCCATGGTCCATGACGGCGTGCACGTCCGGCGGGAAGATGGATTGCGTGTGGTCGTTGACCTCCACGGCGGGGTTGGCCCACCACAGGAACGTCTGGGGCAGGGAGGTGGGGTTGTAGAGCTGGCCCTTGATCTCCAGGTAGGCGCGGCCGGGATGGAGCGTGAAGCTGGCCATGCCCTTGGTGCCGTACATGCGGTCCACCTCGCTCACGCGCACGGTCTTGCTGCCGTCGGGGTTTTCCACGATGGTGTGGTCCACCGGCATGAACGTGGAGGGACGATGGTGCTGCGGCCAGTTGAACTCGATGCCGCCGCTGATCCACGGCCCCACCAGGCCCACCAGCGCGGGCTTGATGACCTCGTTGTAGTAGACGAAGTCGTAGCCGTTGGTCTTGTCATAGGCGCGCTGTACGCGCCCGCCCAGCTCCGGCAGGATCATCACGCGCAGATAGTCGTTTTCCAGCCATACCGCGCGGTAGGTCTGATCGATCTTTTCATCGTAAATCTTATCAATGACGGGAAGGGGGTACACCTTGCCGCTGCTGCCCTGATAGACGCGCTTTTCCAGAAACATGGGATTGGGGTCGGGCTTGCCCACGCCGTAGGTGGGGATAACCACGCTCTCCTCCCAAACCTCAACCTGACCGGGAATATGTTCCATAGCGACAGCCTCCTTGCTGGATTTTCGTATGCCTATCATAGCACGTCCAGGGCCTTGCCGGTTGATTGCACTTGCTGCTTTGTTTGCATTTTTTGCGCAGGTGTACAAAGAAGAGCCGCAGGATGGATATTGACGCGCACAATAGAAAAGGTTACAATGGAAAACAATTGAAGAAAACGGAATTTTGCATTGTTGCCGTACAAAGGATGGGGGAAAAGCAGATGAAAATCCGAGAACGGGGCGTGCTGGCCGAATCGGAAATCTACTTTCATACGCCCAGCGAAATGGCGCGGCGGATGTTTTTCTACCTGCGCTGTACGGGGCGGTATCTCTGCGACGAGACCTATGCCGTGCAGTGCCAGTCCTACAACAGCTTTCTCATCCTCTATGTGGTGCGGGGACAGGGGTGCTGCTACGTTGACGATGAGCGCGTGCCCTGTCCGCAGGGCACTTTGCGCTGCTGGACTGCTACCGTCCCCACCGCTACGGCACCGATACCGGCTGGGAAATCCTGTGGATTCACTATGACGGCGTGCTGGTCCGGGACTATTATGAGGCTGTTGTGAATACCCGCTGCCAGGTGATTTTTCCGCAGAATCCCTATGCCCTCATGCGGGGGCTGGAGCGCATCTACCGCATGTATCATCATGAAAAACGCGCCAATGAGGCGCTGATATCAAAGAACATCGTCAATATCCTCACCGGTTTTCTGACCGCGCAGACGCCCGGCGAGACGGGGCAAAGCCATTCCGCCGCCATCGAGGAGCTGTTGAGCTATATCACGGAGAACATCGACCAGCCGCTGTCCCTGGAGGAGCTTGCCCGGCGCGCGTCGCTCAGCCCGTTCTATTTTTCGCGCGTGTTCAAGCGGGAAACCGGCTATACGCTCCGGGAATACCTCCTGAAAACGCGCGTGAACCGGGCCAAGTTCTATCTCAAAACCACGTCGCTTTCCCTCAAGGAAATCTCCTACCGCTGCGGCTACGGCAGCGAATCCACCTTCTGCACCACCTTCCGCCATGCCACGGGCCTCACCCCCATGGGCTACCGCAGCAACAGCCTGTGACCAGAGGACGCGGCAACAAGGCTCCCCGCGCGCCGGGGAGCCTTGTTCATTCATAAAGAAAGAGGGGCAGGGCGTATGCCCTGCCCCGGATTCACGATGCGTCTTACTCGGCGTAAGCGCCCATGACTTCCTGGTAGGTTTCGGGGGTCACAACCACGGCGTCCACGGCGGTCTCCATCGGGGGCTCCTCGCCGTTGATGATCTGAAGCAGCACTTCCACAGAGCCGCGGCCCACCTGGTCGGCGGAGAAGTAGGCGGAAGCCTTCATGGCGTTGGGGCCTTCCTTCTTCCACTCGTCCTTGGCCATGTAGGCGCCCAGGCCCACCACGCAGGCGTCGGCGTCCAGACCGGCGGACTCCAGAGCGCGCAGAGCGCCGATGCAGCCTTCCTCGTTGGCGCCGGTCACCAGCCACTTCTTGATTTCGGGATGCGCGGTCAGCACGGCGGCAGCGGCGGTGTTGCCCTTGTCGGTGGTGCCGTCATAGTCGGCCTTGAAGATCTTGGCGGTGTCAAACTCGGGGCAGAGCTCGACGAACTTGTTGTACTCGCCCTCGGCGCGCGGCACGCAGCTGGACACGGTGTCCATGGTCATGATGAGCAGGCCGCACTCGGGGTCGGTCACCAGGTTGTTTTCCTTGGCATAATCGGCGATCCACTGGCCGTTGGCCTCGCCGATGACATAGGCGTTGATGCCAACCCAGGGCACCAGCTTGTTGCCGTCCGCATCCTACAGGGCGTCGTCAGTGGCGACGACGGGAATGTTGGCCTCCACCAGCTTGTCCACGGCAGCCTGGGACATGGTCTGGTCGGGGATGCAGGTCACAACGCCCACGGCGTTGTTGGCGATGGCGTTGTCAATGGCCTTGAGGTACTCTTCGGGGCTCATCTTGGCATCGACATAGGTGAAGTCGTATCCGGCTTCCTTGGCGGCGGCTTCGGCGGCGACGCCTTCATCGATGAACCAGGTCTGGTCGCCGGCCTTGTAGATGCCGTAGATCATGCCCTTGCTCTCCGCCATGGCGGAAGCGGCGCCCAGCAGCAGCGCCACAGTCAGGATGATGGCCAGAGTCTTTTTCATAGTAACGTCCTCCTTTTTATTTCTATGCCACACCGGGCATATTGACGAGATGGGGATCAGCCGTTCTTCTTGCTGGCTTCCAGCAGCTGGCGCTCGCGGTTCTGCTTGCGGATGTAGTCGGAGGTCAGCGCGAAGAGCAGCAGCGCGCCCTTGGCCACATACTGCCAGAACGACGGTACGTTGACCATGGTCAGGCCCGTGTTGAACGCCTGAATCAGGAACACGCCGATGATGGTGCCGCCCATGGTGCCCACGCCGCCGGTGAAGGAGACGCCGCCGAGGATGACCGCGGTGATGGCGTCAAACTCCAGGTTGACGTTGGCGGCGGGCTGTCCGCTGTTCATGCGGGCCGCAAAGACGATGCCGCCGATGGCGCACATCATGCCCATCATCACAAAGCACAATAGCACGATGCGGCGCGGGTTGAGGCCGGCCAGGCGGGCGGCGCTCTCGTTGCCGCCAATGGCGATGGGGCGGCCGTCACAGAGGATGTAGGCGAAGCCGCGCACGATGCTCTGCGTAACCAGCGTGGCGATGAAGGCCTGCAATTTGATGCGGTTGACCATGAAGGCGTTGAACACGCCGATGAGCGCACCGGCCAGGATGGTGATGAGGAAGGAGAGGTAGAGGTTCATCCCCTGGCTGACCAGCAGCGCTGCCAGCACGCCGGAGAAGGCCGCCAGCGAGCCGGGAGACAGGTCGTTCTGGCCCGCGATGATCAGGTAGGTGTGGCCGATGGCGACCAGGCCCACCAGCGACGTGGCCACGAGGATGTTGACAAAGTTGGTCCACGACAGGAAGTTGCGGTTCAGCAGCGTGAACATGGCGAAGACCACCACCGTGGCGCCGATCAGGATCAGCTTGTCGCCGCCGAACGCGTTTTTCAACTTTTGTTTCATGCCTTTTCCCTCCGATTCTGTGTTTCGTCCGTTTCCACCATGCCCAGAGCTAGCAGGCGGTCCTCCGTGGCTTCCTCCCGCATGACCTCGCCCGCGACACGGCGCGCGCGCATGACGATGATGCGGTCGATCAGGCCGATGACTTCCGGCAGCTCGGAGGAGATGAGGATGACGCCCAGCCCCTGCTTGGCAAATTCACAGATCATGCGGTAAAACTCCGCCTTGGCCCCCACGTCGATGCCCTTGGTGGGCTCGTCGAGAATTAGCACCCGGGGATTGGTGCCCAGCCAGCGGGCGACGATGCACTTTTGCTGATTGCCGCCCGAGAGCTCCACGATTTTCTTGTGCGGGCTGGGGGTGCGGATGCGGAAATCGCGGATGCCCTTCTCCGCCGTCTCCAGCTCGCTGCGGCGGTTGAGCACGCCCAGACGGTTGGAATGCTGCTCCAGCATGGACACGTTGATGTTGTCGCACACGTCCAGGTTGGCCAGGATGCCCTGCATCTTGCGGTCCTCCGGCACCAGGACGATGCCGTGGCGCATGGCGTCGTGCGGGCTTTTGCAGTGGATTTTCTTCCCATCCAGCAGCACCTCGCCGCCGGTCATGCGGTCGGCGCCAATCACCGCGCGCATCGTCTCGGTGCGCCCCGCGCCTACCAGGCCGGAGAAGCCCAGCACCTCGCCCGCGTGCAGGGAGAAGGAAACATCGTCCACATAGTCGGAGGAAAGGTGGCGCACCTCCAGCAGCACATCCCCGATCTTCTTGTCGCGGTCCAGCGAGCTGTAGATATCGCCAAGATCGCGGCCCACCATCATGCGGATCAGCTGTCCCTCGTCAACCTCGCTGGTCTTGACGGTGTCCACATAGCGGCCGTCCTTGAACACCGCGACCTTGTCGGTGATCTCAAAGATCTCGCTCATGCGGTGGGACACGTAGATGATGATCTTGTCCTCGTCGCGCAGCTTGCGGATGATGCGGAACAGGCTTTCGATCTCCGAATCGCTAAGGCTCGCGGAGGGCTCGTCAAAGCAGATGACGCGCAGGTTCTCGCGGCTGTAGGCCTTCATGATCTCCACCATCTGCTGGTAGGCCACGCTCAGGTCCTTGACCTTGTCGGTGGGACGGATGGGCAGGCCGAAATTGGCGATGATGCGCGCGGCCATCTCGTTGGCCTTGTGCTGGTTGATCACGCCCAGCGCATTTGCCGGCATGCGGCCCAGATAGATGTTCTCGGCCACGGAAAGCTCCATGAGGATCTGGCGCTCCTGGTAGATGATGCTCACGCCCGCCTCAATGGCCTCGTGAGGATTGCGGAAATGAACCTCCTCGCCGTTGATGAGGTACTGTCCGGAGCTTGGCTGGTAGTCGCCGTTGAGGGTTTTGAGCAGCGTGGACTTGCCGGCGCCGTTCTCGCCCAGGAAAGCGAGCACCTCGCCGCTGTAGGCCGTAAAGCTGACGTTGTCCAGCGCCTTTACGCCCGGAAAGTATTTGGTGATGTTTCGAAACTCCAGCGTGTTGCCCATTGAAAACGCCTCCTGGAAGCACAGCCTGTTTCTTTGGTCATTTCGTAGGAAAAGTATAGCATGTTTGGCGTCCGTTTGCTTATTTCGCCTTGCCCATTCATTTTGATTTGTTGCTGTTTTTCCATGGGCCCGTTGCACCCATAAAACAATTCGGTATACTGATGAAAACTGGAAAGTCTGCGCGCTGGCGGGAAGGAATGAGAGAAATTGCATAGAAAAACGGATGTGATCCTGCGCAATCTCCATGGCACGGAGGCGTTTCTCGCCTGTGAGGGCGCTTCGCTCACGGGGCTGACCCTTTCTGGGGACGGCGGCCACTTCGTAAATGTTGCGCTGACGCCCCAGGGCCCCTGCGATCCCAGCTGCGCGGGGGCGACGCTGGCCCCCTACGCGGGCCGGCTGCGCGGCGGCCTGCTCTGCATCGGGGGACGTACCCTGCGGCTCGCCGTCAACGAGGGTCCCAACCAGCTTCACGGCGGTCCCAACAGCCTGGTGCACCGGCCGTGGCGCACGCAGGGCGTGACACGGGGAGACGGCTGGAGCGAGGCCGCCTTTGAGGCGGAGCTGGACGACGGCGTGGACGGCTATCCGGGCCGGCGCCTGTTTCGCACGGTATACCGCCTGTGGGACGACGACCGGCTGGATATCACTTTGGAGGCCCGCAGCGACCGGCTCACGGTGGTCAACCTGTCCCATCATGCCTACTGGAACCTGAGCGGCGACTTTTCACGCCCTGCCGACGATCAGCTCATCCGCGTCAACGCCTGCGCCGTTTATCTCAACGGCGAGGGGCACCTGCCCGTGGGCGTGGCGGCGTGCGGTCAGCCGCCCTTTGATGTGGCGCAACTCCGTCCGGTCATGCGCGCGGAGGAGGCGGGGGACCCCCAGCTGGCCCTGGCCAACGGGTACAACCACGCCTTCCGCCTGCATGGGGGAGAGGAACCGGCGGCGGAGCTGCTGGACCCCGTTTCCGGGCGCAGGCTGCGCCTGTACACGGACCAGCCCTGCCTGGTGGTCTATGCCGGCGGCTACCTGACCCCGGCGCGGTGCGCCGTCGCGCTGGAGCCACAGGAACTTCCCCGCCTTGCGCCCGACGCCCCCGGCCCCATGCTGGAGCCGGGAAGCGTCTACCGCCGTCATATCCGCTATGCCTTTGACCGCCTGACGCCGCCTACATGACGCCGTGGATGCGGAAGGCCTCGCTCGCGCTCATGCCGGCGCGGATGGCCTCGCCCACGGTCTTTTCGCCGGTCACCTTTTCGCAGGCGCGCTCAAGCACCTCGGCCTCGATGCCCTGGGGAATCACCAGCACGCCGTCCAGGTCGCCAAAGACGATGTCCCCCGGCAGCACGCGCACGCCCTCGATCTCGATGGGCACGCGGTAGTCGATCACCTTGCCCCGCGGGGCCTGGTCCTGCGCGTAGCGGCCATAGGAGAAGCAGGGGAAGTTCAATTCCAGGATGCCGCGCGTGTCGCGGTGGAAGCCGTTGACCACCGCGCCCGCCGCGCCCAGCTTCTGCATGCGGGTGCACATCAGCTCGCCCACCAGCGCGTAGCGCGGCGAGGACCCCGAACACAGATAGACCTCGTTTTCCTTCAGATCGTCCAGCGCCTCCATCATCAGGCCGAAGGAGCGGCGCATCTGCTCGCTGCGCCCCGACGCGTCGCCCTGCACGGTATCGGCCTCCAGCACCGTCATGGCGCGCCCCGCCACGATCATATCGTCGCGCATGGGCATGATGCGGCTGGGCAGAAACTGGTGCACATAGCCCATCTGGTCCAGGATGTCGCCCACGACGGCGGTGTAGAGCTGCTGGCGCATGAGGGAAAACATCTCCGCGTCGCTGTTCCAAAGTGCCACAACCATTCCTCCTTTGTTCATTGCACCACGGCGCCCTGCGCCGCGGACAGGCTGTTTTTGCGGTAGGTGGACAGATAGCCGTCGGGAATGTCCTTTTCGGGCCGCTGCCAGGCCTCGCGGCGGCGGTCGAGCACCTCGGGGGGGCACCAGCAGCTCAAGCTCGCGCGCGGGAATGTCGATGCGGACCGGATCGCCGTCCTCCACCAGCGCCAGAGGGCCTCCCTCATAGGCTTCGGGCGAGATATGCCCCACGAACAGCCCCCGGTTGGAGCCGGAGAAGCGCCCGTCCGTCAGGATGCAGCAGTCCCCGGAAAGCCCCATGCCCTCGAGGTTTTTCATGGGACGGTACATCTCCGGCATGCCGGGACCGCCCTTGGGCCCCTCGTAGCGCAGCACGATGGCCGTGCCATGGGCGACCTTGCCCGCAAGGATCGCCCGGCATGCCTCCTGCTCACTGTGAAACACCTGCGCCTTGCCGGTAAAGCGTTGCAGGGATTCCGGGACCGCCGCCGGCTTGACCACGCAGCCCAGGGGCGCCAGATTGCCCGAAAGCACGGCAACCCCGCCCGTGGGTGCAAAGGGCTGCTCATAGGGCCGGATCACCTCGCGCCGCGGGCTGTCGGAGAAGGCTTCGAGCGCCTCCGCCAGCGTGCCGCCCAGCGCCGTCAGGCAGTCGGTGTGCAGCAGGGGACGCAGTTCGCGCATCAGCGCGGGGACGCCCCCGGCCTCGTCAAAGTCCGCCATGTCGTAGGGCGAGGCGGGGTAGACGGAAGCCAGCTGCGGCGTGACGCGGCTGGCCGCATCAAAGGCGGAAAGGGGCAGATCGCCCAGACCGGCCTCGCGGTGAATGGCCTGAAGGTGCAAGATGCCGTTGGTGGAGCCGCCCATCGCCATGAGCACAGCCATGTCGTTTTTCAGCGAGCGGCGGGTCATCAGCCGGCGGGCGGTGATTCCGCGCTCCCAGAGGCGCATCACTGCGCGGCCGGTCTGCCGCGCCGCGCGCAGCCTGCGCGCCATGACCGCCGGAATGGTGGCCGTGCCCGGAAGCGCCATGCCCATCGCCTCCGCCAGACAGCACATCGTGTTGGCCGTGCCCAGCATCGCGCAGGAGCCCGCGCACGGCTCGGCCAGGTCCTCAATGTCCCTGAATTCCCTCTCGTCGATCTCTCCGCGCCGTTTCCAGCCCACCGCCTCGGTCACGATGTTGCCGTCCCAGTGCCTGCCGCGGTAGGTGGCGGGCAGCATGGGACCGGCGTTGAGAAAGAGGGCGGGCACGTCCATCCGGGCCGCCGCCATCAGCAGGCCGGGAACGATTTTGTCGCACGAGCCCAGCAGCACCAGCGCGTCAAAGCGGTGCGCGCGCACCATGCACTCCACGGAGGAAGCGATCAGGTCGCGGCTGGGCAAAATGTAGCGCATGCCCTCGTGCCCCTCGGCGATGCCGTCGCACGGGGCGATGGTGCCAAAGCTCATCGCCGTGCCTCCGGCCGATTCGATGCCCAGCTGCACCTGGCGGGAGAGCTCGTCCAGGGTGAAATGGCCGGGCGTGGCGGTGGTGAAGGTGTTGACCACCGCCACCAGCGGACGGGCGAGCGCTTCGTCGTCATAGCCCATGGATTTATACAGCGCGCGCTTGAGCGCGCCTTCCTCCCCGCGCAGCAGGGGATTGGCCTGTTCCTGCATGCAGTTTCCTCCTTAATATTGTCCCCGCCACGCATACGGCAACGGGCCGGATACCTCCACGCGGCAGGCATACAGCCCCCCCCCGCCTGCCCGTCGCTCTGCGCGGTGGTGATGTACAGCGTCCGTCCATCTCTCCCGCCCAGGCAGCAGCACGAGGCGTTGCGCTGGGGAACCGAGACGCATTCCGCAAGCGCGCGCCCGGTCTGCGGGTCATAGCGCTGCACGCGCCCCGCGCCCCAGAGCGCCACCCAGAGCATGCCCTGGCCGTCGATGCACATCCCGTCGGGCGCGCCGTCCTCCACCGTAACCGCCGTTTCCGGGTCGTGGATGCGGCCGTCGGCGCCGCGCCGGTAGCGCAGGATGCGCCCGGTGGCGGTGTCGGTGTGATAGAACGCGCCGGATGCGTCCCAGGCCATGCCGTTGGGAATGTCCATCGGCGCGAGGCGCTGGAACGGCCCCTCCGGCACAATGCCGTACAGCGCTCCCAGCGCCGCCGTGTCCGTCCGCGAGCGGTCCACGGCCATTACGCCGGCCCAGAGCCGGCCTTCCGGGTCGCATTTCCCGTCGTTGAAGCGTACCCCGGCATCCAGCGCAAGGCGCAGGACGGGCGTGATCTCCGCACTGTCCGGGTCCACGCAATACAGCGCGTCGCCGGCGCCCGCCAGCAGCCCCCCGCCCCACGGCACCACGAAGCCCGTGCGGTCCGGCATGGGTAGCCGCGTCACCAGCCCCGGCCCATCCTGCCAGCCGTAGATCATGCATCCGTCGATATCCACAAAATACAGCGTTTCCCGGCGCGCGTGCCACACGGGCCCCTCGCCCAGCATCAGGGGCGGGACGGGAAGGGTCCGAACAGTCTCCATTTCAGGACCTCCTTGTCAAACAGGCGTGAGCTGTGGTAGGATGATCGTAAAGCGGGAAAAGAGGAGCGTGATCCCATGTTCTTTGATTTCTGCGTCGGTCCGCCAGGGGCGTCGGGCGCGCCCTGCGGACTGGACACCATCTTCTGGATCTGGGGCGACAGCTCGTATCAGACGCCCCACAAGGGCATCACGCCCGGAAAAACCTATCTGGTCTTTACCCTCAAGGGGGAGGGGCTGATCCGCTACGACGGTCGCGCCTACCGCGTGGCGCAGGACCAGGCGTTGGTCATGCGCCCTACGCGCGATTTCGGCTATGGCTGTCCGGGAGACATGTGGCATTTCTGGTGGTTTGAGCTATGCCAGCCCCAGTCCTGCCTGGAGGAGGACCGCGTGCTTTGCGTCCGCGCGGGCGATTTCGTCCAGCGCCTGTTTCAGCAGAGCCTCATCTGCGCCAAGCAGGGGCGCTGGGATATCGCCCAGAGCCTGTTTCTCCCGGCGCTGATGCTTCTGGGGCAGGACGTGGGCAAGAGCGGAGCGGTTCCCGAAGCGCTGCCGCGCGCCGAGCACTATATCCGTGAAAACCTTACAGCCGTCACCGTCGCCGCCGTCTGCGAGGAGCTGGACATCCAGGAGCGGACCCTGCGCAACCTCTGCCACCGCGCGCTGGGGTACGGCCCCAAGCGCCTCATCTCCCGCATCCGCCTGGAGACGGCGCAGCAGCTTCTCTCCAATACCACCATGCCGCTTTGCGCAATCGCCTCCATGCTGGGCTACAACGATCCCTTTCATTTCAGCCGCAGCTTCCGGGAATACTATCATATCCCGCCCAGCGAATACCGGCGGCGCGCGTCCCCCTGACGCGGATCAGACAAAGTCGTTGGCGGCCACCACCGGCAGCGTTGCGCCGCCGTCCATGGTCAGCACGCAGCCGGTCATATAGGTGGCGTCCGGAGAGGCGAGGAAGGCCACGCCCTTGGCGATTTCCTCCGGCGCGGCGAATCGCTTGAGCGGGAGACGCTTTTCCGCCTGGCGCAGGTGGCTGTCCGCGGGCCAGCCGATGTCCGTATAGCCCGGCGCGATGGCGACCATGCGCACGCCGTAGAGCGCCAGCTCCATGGCCGCGTTCTTGGTGAACTTGGATACGGCGGCCTTGGTGGGGCCGTAGATGGTGGAACGCGGCCAGTTGCCCTCCGCCTGGTTGGAGGTCACGTTGATGATGAGGCCGGGCACCTTTTTTTCAATCATGCGCTTGGCCGCGTACTGCGCGCAGAAATACAGGCCCCGCCAGTCCACGGCCGTCATGCGGTCGAAGTTTTCGGGAGTGGCGTCCAGAAAATAGACCTCGTCGCTGATGCCGGCGTTGTTCACCAGCAGGTCGATGCGGGGGGAAGAGCCGGTCGATTTCGGCGTACATGGCGGCGATATCCTCCACCTTGCCCATGTCGGCATAGACGGGCTCCGCCCTCACGCCCATGGCCCGCGCCCGGTCGCACACCTCCCGTGCGGCCTTTTCATTGCTGTGATAGTTGACGGCCAGATCATATCCGTGGGAGGCCAGCTCCAGGGCGACGGCGCGGCCGATTCCCCTGGTGGCGCCTGTGACGATCGCAACGGGATGGGACATGGAAATTTTCCTTCCTTTCTGAATCGCTTGTTTCATTTCCTGTGCCATCATTATAGGGCCGGGGATGCAAGGCGGCCATAAAGAAAACGGAAGGTCATGTATATTTCGGAAAAAAAGAAACCTTACAGCACGAGCGGCGCGCCGCTTGGGAGAAAGAACGCGGCCAAAAGCGCCCCACGTTGACGGGAACGCTTGATTTGCCAATCGCAGAACCCTTTTGCTTCCTGTTTGATCAGGTGAGAAAGCCTCATCCTGCGAATGGTTTTATCCGCTTTTTTCAGCATGGCAGACAATCCAAAAAAACAGCGGTCAGGCTTTTTGTTTCGCGCCTGACCGGTGACCCTCCGCCCCGCGTCCGCATACCATGGCGCAGGGGGTGGCAAAATGAGAAACGGCTATGACGAAGCGGCGGCCGTGGCCTATGCGAAGCGCTGGGCCCTGCTGCGCAACCCGGCCTACCTGGATTTTCACGGTCTGGGAGGGGACTGCACCAATTTTGTGTCGCAATGCCTGTACGCGGGCGCGGGCGTGATGAACCGCACGCCGGTCTATGGCTGGTACTACCTGACGGGCAACAACCGCACCGCGTCCTGGACCGGCGTGGAATACCTCTACCGCTTTCTGACGGCCAACAAGGGGCCGGGCCCCTACGCGCGGGAGGTCAGCCGGGAGGAGGCGCTTCCCGGCGACGTGGTGCAGCTGGGAAACCGGGAGGGAGGCTTCAGCCATACCGCGCTGATCGTGGACGTGCGGGAGGGCGAATGCTATGTGGCCGCGCACACACTGGATTCCTGGATGCGCCCGCTGTCCAGCTACCGCCAGCCCGCGCGCAGGTTTCTGCACATACTGGGCGTGCGCGGCAGGGCGTGAGCGGCGCTTGCGCTGGCGGAGGCGAATGTGGTATGATAACACGCCCGTGCACGTAGCCTGTGGCATCCATACAGGGAAAGAGGAACGCGCTCTATGCGGCGAAAAAACGACCTTGGCAGGGACCCCATCGGACAGCTGGTTTTGAAAATCGCATTGCCCAGCATGCTGGCGCAGTTCGTCAGCGTGCTCTACAGCATTGTGGACCGCATGTACATCGGCCACATCCCGCAGGTGGGCGATCTGGCGCTGGCGGGCGTGGGCGTATGCGGCCCGGTGGTGACGATGATCGGTTCGGCCGCCTCGCTGATCGGCGTGGGCGGCGCGCCGCTGATGAGCATGCGCATGGGCGAGGGGGAGACGGAGCAGGCGCGACGCATCCTGGCCAACTGCTTCCTGATGCTCTGCGTGCTGTCGGTGGCGCTGATGGCGCTGCTTGCGCCCATCCGCGAGCCGATGCTGATGCTCTTTGGCGCCAGCGAGGCCACCTTTCCCTTCGCAGGCGCCTATTTTTCCGCCTATCTGTGCGGCACGGCCTTCGCGCTGCTCTCCACGGGCATGTGCCAGTTCATCATCTGTCAGGGCTTCGCCGCGCAGGCCATGCTGTCGGTGGTGCTGGGCGCGGTGATGAACATCGCGCTGGACCCGGTGTTCATCTATGTGCTGGATATGGGCGTTACAGGCGCCGCCGTGGCCACGGTGATTTCCCAGGTCGCCAGCTGCGCCTTTGTGCTGGCCTTCCTGTTGGGCAAAAAGCCGCCCATGCGCATCACCTTTTCGGGCTATGACCTTCGCGTCATGCGCAAAGTGCTGCTGATCGGCTTCACGCCCTTTGCCATCATCGCGGTGGACAACGTGATGATCATCGCCATGAACGCCGTGCTCAAGCGCTATGGCGGCGCGGCGCAGGGCGACATGCTGCTCACCTGCGCCACCATCGCGCAGAGCTTCATGCTGGTGGTCACCATGCCGCTGGGCGGCATCAGCAGCAGCACGCAAACCATCCTGAGCTTCAATTATGGCGCGCGCAGGCCGGACCGCGTGCGGGAGGCGCAAAAGCGCGTCTTTGTGCTGTGCGCCGTCTATACGGGCCTGATGATGCTGGTGGCCTGGACGTGCGGAGGCGTGTTCGCGCGCCTGTTCACCACGGACGCCGGCATGGCGGACCAGGCGGTGTGGGCCATTCGCGTGTGCAGCCTGGCGCTGCTGCCGCTGGGCATTCAATATGAAATCGTGGACGGCTTTACCGCGCTGGGACAGGTGCGCTACTCGCTTCCGCTGTCCTTCTGGCGAAAGCTGGTCTACTTCGTGGCGCTGTTTGCGCTCCCGGCGGCCTTCGGCGCGCGGGCGGCGTTCTTTGCCGAGCCCGTGTCGGACGTGCTGGGCCCGGCGGTTTCCATCGCGGTCTACCTGCTGGCCATCCGCCGCATTCTGCAGCGGCGGGGGAGCGGCCCGCAGGGCGTATGAGCCGTTACAGCCAGGAAGGCAGGCGCAGGTCGTCGCGCCGCACGTTGGACCAGTCAAACAGCGCGGTCAGCTCCTCCAGATCCGCCGCACGGTCCTCCTCCAGCAGGCCCG
>USFL01000005.1 GCA_900553905.1 uncultured Eubacteriales bacterium
AGTCGAAGTATGGCGCCCCAAGGCCCGCAAACGCGGGCACCAGTTCCACGCCCTGCGCGCTGTCCACCGTTCCGGCGAGCCTTTCGATCTCGTCCGGGCTTTCAAACAATCCGGCTGTTTGGCACAGCCATACCAGCGTATCGCCCGAACAGGTCACATTGCCCTCCAGCGCGTAGTGCGTCCAGCCGCCGGCGGAAAACGCCACGGAGGCGGACAGCCCCCGGCGGGAGATCACGGGCGCGTCTCCCACGTTCATCATCACCGAGGAACCGGTCCCGTAGGTCGCTTTGGCCATGCCGGCCGCGTGACAGCCCTGCCCGTAGAGCGCCGCGTGGCTGTCGCCCAGCACGCCCGTGATGGGAATTCCCCGGTAGCTTCCGAAGCTGCCGTCGGCCGGCAGGATGGTTTCGGGCATCATTTCCGCGGGAATCCCAAAGAGCGAGAGCAGGTCCTCGTCCCACCGCAGGCGCTTGAGGTCCATCAGCTGGGTGCGGCTTGCGTTGGTGGTGTCCGTCACATGCAGCCCGCCCGTCATGCGGTATACAAGATAGCTGTCGATGGTGCCGAGCTTGAGTTCCCCGCCCTGCGCCCGCTTCAGCAGCCGCGGGTTTTCCTCAAACAGCGCGCGCAGCTTGCCCGCGGGAAAGTAGGGCGAAAGCGGCAGGCCGGTGACATTGTGAATGTGCTCCGCGCTGGCCGCGAGCGCGCGACACGCCGCCTCGCCCCGCACATCCTGCCATACGATGGCGGGACATACCGGCTCGCCGGTGACGCGGTCCCACACGACGGTGGTTTCACGCTGGTTGGAGAGCGAAATCGCGGCGATCCGTTCTTTTTCCAGTCCATCGCTCACCTCGGAAATGATGGCTTCCACATTGCGCCATATCTCCTGCGCGTCATGCTCCGCCCGTCCGGGCGCGGGATAGTACTGCCGGTGCGGCCGTGACGCGCGCCTGACGATTGCGCCCGTCTCATCCACCAGAAACGCTTTGCTCGCGGAGGTGCTCTGATCGACGGAGATCACGTATTTCATCGCAGCAGCGCCTCCACATGACCGGCGATGCCCTCGGGCGTGAGGCCGTAGTGCTCGAAGACCTCCTGGCTGGCGCCGCTGTAGAGCGTTTCATCCGGAAGGCCCAGAATACGCATCTTCACGGGGCTGTGCTGGCAGACGACCTCCGCCACCGCCGCGCCCAGTCCTCCGCACACGCTGTGCTCCTCTACCGTAACGACGGCGCCGGTCTGGGCCGCGGCGAGCACCGCGTCCACATCCAGCGGCTTGATGGTGTGCATGTCGATCACGCGCGCCCGGACGCCGCGCGCCTCAAGAAGTTCGGCGGCCTTGAGCGAGGGGGCCACCATTTCGCCGCAGGCGATGATGGCGGCGTCGTTTCCCTCCCGCAGCACGTTAGCCTTTCCGATGACAAACGGCGGGTTTGGGGGATACACATCTTCCACAGCACCGCGGCCCATGCGCACATAAGCCGGTTCTTCGGACCGCGCCAGCGCCCGGGTCATGGCCGCCGCCTGATTGGCGTCCGCGGGAATGATCACCTGTAGGCCGGGCACCGCGCGCATGAAGGCCACGTCCTGTACCGCGTGATGCGTGCCGCCCAGCGCCCCATAGCTCACCCCGCCGGAGACGCCGATGATTTTGACGTTCGTGTGCGAATAGGCCACATCCACCTTCACCTGCTCGGCCGAGCGGGTGGAGTAGAAGCTGGCGGGGCCGCACACAAAGGGAATCAGTCCCGTACAGGCCAGTCCTGCCGCAATGCCGACGGCGTCCTGCTCGGCGATGCCGCATTCCACGAACTGGCCGGGAAGCTCCCTGACAAAGTCGTTGAGCGTAACGGAACCGCGGCTGTCCGTCGCCACGGCAAAGACGCGGCTGTCCTGCCTGGCGACCTCCAGCAGCGTTTCCGTAAATGCCTTGCGTGCCGCTTTCATGCCCAGTCAACCCCCTTTACGCCCAGCGCCCTGTAGGCCTCGAGCACCTGTTCCGCGCTTGGCACATGATGATGCCATTCCGCCCTGTTCTCGGCAAAGGGCAGCCCCTTGCCCTTGACGGTGTGCATGATCAGGCAATGCGGCTTGCCGTGGTTTTGCACATGATCGAAGTAATCGCACAGGGCCTGCATGTCGTTCCCGTCCACTTCGGTAACTTCCCAGCCAAAGGCCGCCCATTTGGCCGCAAAGTTTTCCAGCGCCATCACGTCCTCGGTGGAGCCGCTGATCTGAAGGCCGTTGCGGTCGATGAGGGCGAAGAGATTATCCAGTCCGTAGTTGGCTCCGGCCATGGCCGCCTCCCACACGCTGCCCTCGGCCTGCTCGCCGTCGCCCATGACCACAAAGACGCGGCTGTCCCGGCCCTGCCGTCGTTCGCCGAGGGCCATGCCCACCCCGATGGGCAATCCGTGGCCCAGCGCGCCGGTGGACATTTCCACGCCCGGCACCTTGTTGTTGGGGTGGCCGATCAGGGGGCTTCCGGCGCAGGAGAAGGTTTTGAGCGCCTCTCTGGGAATTTGCCCGCGGTCGGCCAGGATCGCCCAGTAGCCTTCCACGGAATGGCCCTTGCTGAGCAGAAAATGATCGCTCTCGTTCATCACGCGATAAAACAGGCAGGTCAGCGCGTCCAGACAGCTCATGGCGCCGCCCGTATGCCCCGTGCCGGCGCGGGCGATCATGGTCACGGCGTCCGCGCGGCGCTGGTTGGCGATTTGCTGTAGGGTTTGCACATCCATTGACGTTTTCCTCCCCTCCGTCCTCAGGCAGGCGCTTACTTGGCGCGCGCAGCCAGGGCGGCTTTCTTTTGCAGATCCTTTTGCACCAGGTCGATCACAACCGCCACGATGATGACGATTCCCTTGATAACCATCTGCCAGAAGGAGCTGACGCCCATCATGATCATGCCGTCGTTAAGCACGTTGATGACCAGGATGCCCACAATCGTGCCGCCAATGGTGCCCAGGCCGCCGGACATGGAGGTGCCGCCGAGCACCACGGAGGCGATGGCGTTCATCTCCCACGACTCGCCGGTGGCGGGGTGCGCAGCGCGCAGCTGGCTGGTCATGATGATGCCCGCCATGGCCGCGCACACGGAGGAGAACACATAGACGGAGATCTTGACCTTGTTGATCTTGATGCCCGACAGCGTCGCGGCGCGCTCGTTGCCGCCGACCGCGTAGATCTGGTTGCCCATGGGGGTTTTCTTCATGATGAAGGCGGCGATGGCGGCCATCACCAGGAAGATGATGATGGAGTAGGGCACGTCGATTCCGGGAATCGCGCCCGAACCGATGACGTCAAAGCCGAGGTTGCCCTTGGCGGCGTCGCCGAAAAGGTTGGGGAAGGTCGCGCCGCCGCTTCGCAGCATGGCCGCGCCGCGGCAGATGTACATGGTGCCCAGCGTGGCGATAAAGGCCGGCACATTGACCTTGGCAATGAGAAAGCCTGCCACGAGGCCGATGATGATGGCCACGGCGAACACGATGACCAGAATCATGGGAACGTTGGGGTAGATGGTCCCAGCGATCCACGGCAGGCGAATGCCCTCGATCATGAGTCCGCCGGCGATCATGCCCGAAAGGCCGGCTACGGCGCCCACGGAGAGGTCGATGCCGCCCGTGACGATGACCAGCGTCATGCCCAGCGCGAGCAGTCCGTAGATGGAGGAGTGCTTCACCATGAGCACGATGCTGCTCCACTGCGTGAAGTTGGGCGCCTTAAAGCTGAAGAAGATCAGCAGAATCAGCAGGGCAATGAACGTCCTGCCCTTGAGAAGCAGCATTCCAAGGGACGTGCCCCCCGTCAGCTTGTTGGAAATTTGTCGGCTCATACCGCAGCTCTCCCTTCCGTTGTAGTGGATTTCCCCGTGTGCAGGTTGGCGGCGGAAGCCTTCACGAGCGCGTCCTCGGTGATGGCCTCGCCGGTGAGGTCGGCGGTAATCATCCCGTTGCTCATGACCAGCACGCGGTCGCACACGGAGATGATCTCCTTGAGCTCGCTGCCCACGAAGATCACCCCGTTTCCCTGAGCGGCAAACCTGCGCATGAGGATGAAAATATCCGTTTTTGCGCCCACGTCGATGCCGCGGGAGGGTTCGTCCATCATGAAGATTCTGGCATTGGCCATCACGCACTTCCCGATGACCACCTTCTGCTGGTTGCCGCCCGAAAGGCTGGTGATGAGGTGCCGGACGTCCGCAACCTTCACCTGCATATCCGCCACGGTCTTTTTCACCGCCTCGCGGCAGCGCCTCCTGTCAATCATGCCGTTGCGCGTAAAATGACCGATGCTGGTGAGGAGCAGGTTGTCGGAGATGGACATGGTCTGCACCAGGCCGTCCTTTTGACGGTCCTCGGGTACGAGCACCATGCCGCGGGCGATCTGGTCGGTCACATTGGGCCGGGTGATCGTCTCCTCACCGATGACGATGGTGCCGGTGGCTTCCGCGTGCAGGCCCATCAGGCTTTCCACCAGCTCGGTCCGGCCCGCGCCCATCAGCCCGTAGATGCCCAGCACCTCGCCCTGATTGAGCGTAAAGCTCACGTGGTCCACCGTGTAGCCGCCGCCCAGCCTCGGCAGGCAGTAGTCTTTCACCTGCATGATTTCCCTGCGCTCGCCGGCATAGGGAACCTTTTCGATGGTCAGGTTGGCGTGCCCCACCATCTTTTCCACAATCCAGCTCACCGAAATATCCTTCACTTCGGCGTTGGCCACCCAGCGCCCATCCCGCAGGATGGTCACGTAGTCGCCGACGCGGATGATCTCCTCCAGCCGGTGGGAAATGTAGATGATGGCGATGCCGCGCTTTTTGAGATCCTCGATCAGCTCAAAGAGCACCTCCACCTCGGCGTTGGACAGGGAGGAGGTCGGTTCATCCATGATGAGCACCTTCAGCTGGTCGTGCAGCATGGTCTTGGCGATCTCCACAATCTGCTGCTGTCCCACGCGCAGGTTGAGCATCAGATCGCCGGGATCGATGCCGGGCTGAAGCTGGTCAAGGATGTTTGCGGCCCGGCGCACCTGCTCGCGGCGGTCGATCATGCCGTGCCGTTTGAGCTCCTTGCCGGCAAACATGTTGTCCACGACCTTCATTTCGGGAAACAGGTTGAGCTCCTGATGGATGATGCCCACGCCCGCCGCGCTGGCGTCGCGGGTGTTTTGAAAGTGCACCTCTTTGCCGTCCAGAAGCACCTTGCCCCCGGTGGGCTTTTCGATGCCGGCGAGAATCTTCATCAGCGTGCTCTTGCCCGCGCCGTTCTCGCCGATGAGAACGTTGACCTTGCCGGGGTAGATGTCAAAATTCACCTCGTTGAGCGCCAGCGTGCCGGGATAGCGCTTGGAGATGCCGACGGCCTGCATGACAGGCTGCATATACTCAACCTCCCGTCACATTCATCTCTACAGGGATGATGACATAGTTTTCAAAACCCGCCGCCGTCATGGAGATGCATCCATAGAGCGACAGCTCGCATCCCACCAGATCCTGGGGAGCGTAGGCGGCATAGATGCTTTCCTTGACCTTGTTGTTGAAGGCGGTGGTCAGATCGGCAAACTCCACCTGGTTGGCGAAATCATCCAGTTTGAGAAACGCCACCCCGTCCCGGATCGCGTTTTTGATTCCGGAGGAAAAGACTTTGCCAAAGTGCAGCATGCAGTCCGCCTGGCCGTCATAGGGCGCAAGGTCCAGCACGAGCTGCACCTTGTTGGCCGAGTCGGCGTTGGCCAGCTCCAGCACCTTCGCATCCGCGCTCACACAGAAGCTCCAGGCGCTGGTTTCGTTGGCGCGGTAGCCGTATTCAGCCCCCGCCGCGCCCAGATCCTCGTCCGCGTCGGCAATCAGCTCGCTCATGGATACTGCGCGCTCCTTCACGGTGGGCACAATTTTGCTGTCCCAGTTGTCCAGACAGTACTGCTCCGCCACCGACAGCGCTTCCACCACAACCTCGTTTCCGTCGGCGTCAATCATGGTTTCCACCACCGGGTCCGGGATGATGGTGACGCGGCAGGTACAGGCGATGAGCACCACGACGGCGGCCGCCGCGAGCCACTTGAAAAGACTGGTTTTTTTCTTCATAATCACATGCGCCCCCTGTGCAAAAGAGTGAAAAGGGGCGGACGCGGCTAAACCGCGTGCCGCCCCAGCAAGGCTTTGGAAAGGATTACTCGGCCATGGCGAAGTTGTCCAGCTGCTCCGCGTTGTCGATGGTGATGAGCACGCAGTCCATCAGCTGCTTTTCTTCCTTGTCGGTGGAGCCGGTCTTGATATACTGATCCGCCTGAATGACGGCCTGCTCAGAGATGTAGGCGATGGGCTGAAGGCCGGTGGCCTTGATCTCGCCGCGCAGGATGGAATCGCGCACGTCGTTGGAGCCGTCGAAGCCGCACACCACAACGTCGGTCATGCCGGCCTTGAGGCAGGCCTCGATGACGCCCATGGCCATGGTGTCGTTGCCGCAGATCACGCCGTCGATGTTCTCGGCGCCCTGGGCCTGAATGATGGATTCCATCTTCTCATAGGCCTCGGTCTGCTCCCAGTTGGCGGTCTGCTGCTCGATCATCACAAGGCCCTCGTACTGGTCGATGACGTCATGGAAGCCCTGGGAGCGCACGCCGGCGTTGGTATCGGACTCCTTGCCGAGCATCTCGACGTAGTTGCCTTCCTCGCCCATGCACTCCACAAAGTACTCCGCTACGAGCGAGGCGCCCTGATAGTTGTTGGAAACCATCTGCGCCACGGCGTCGCCGGTGGAGTTGATCTCGCGGTCCACCAGGAAGGTGGGGATGCCCGCTTCCTTGGCGGCCTGCACGGGGGCGATGGTGGCGTCGGCGCCTGCGTTGTCGCAGATGATGGCGGCGGCCTTGCGGGCGATGGCGGTATCAAACGCCTCGGCCTGCTTGGTCACGTCGTCGTCATGCTGAATGACCAGCGAATCGTACCCCAGTTCCGCAGCTTTGGCGGAGGCGGCGTCGGCGACGGTCTTGAAGTACGGGTTGGAATGGCTGGGCGTGATGATAACGATCAGGGGCTTTTCCTCGGCCATCGCGCCGGCGGCAAACAGGGATACGACCATCAGCAGGGTCATAAGCAGAGCAACGATTTTCTTCATGGGACTTCCTCCTTTATGTGTTGGTCCTATTTTCAGCACGGTACGCCC
Source organism: uncultured Eubacteriales bacterium (assembly GCA_900553905.1). Lineage (GTDB taxonomy): Bacteria > Bacillota > Clostridia > Christensenellales > Aristaeellaceae > Limiplasma > Limiplasma pullistercoris. Next base: position 7,164 of record USFL01000005.1, read on the forward strand.
CGTGCAGGAAACCTATGAAAAGAGATTTTCCGGCGCGTGTGCCGCGAGGGATTCCGTCGCGCCCCTGTTGATGGTTTTATTATAATTGTGAAGCAACTAAATTTATATAAATAATTTAGCGTTTCTTGACTAAAATAGATAAATTGTTTATAATTCAGCCATGTTAAACAAATAGGAGGCTGGTCCTATGGGGATTACGGCAAAGGAACTGGCGCGGCTGCTGAACCTGTCGGAGGCGGCGGTATCGCTTGCGCTCAACAACAGGCCCGGCGTGAGCACGGCGACCCGAAAGCGCATTTGGGACAAGGCGCAGGAGCTGGGCTACGATTTCTCCCGCCGCGCCATCTCCCGCATGGAGCTGAAGGGGACCATCTGCCTGGTGATTTACAAAAAAAGCGGCGCCGTAGTCGACGACACGCCTTTTTTTTCCTCGCTGACCGAGGGCGTTGCGATCGGGTGCAAAAAATGCGACTATGATCTGGTCATTCGCCATCTCTATGAGGATGAGAATCTTGACGAGCAGCTCTACCTGCTGGAGGCCGCCAAGTTTTCGGGCATTATTGTGCTGGCCACGGAGATGAACATGCTCTCCATGCAGCCCTTTGCGCAGTTTAAAACGCCGATTGTGATTCTGGACTCCTATTTCGATACCCTGGATTACGACTGCGTGCTGATCAACAACATTCAGGGGGCGTTTGTCGCCACGGACTATCTGATCAACAGGCGCAAGCAACAGCCCGGCTATCTGCGGTCCGCCTATTCCATATCCAACTTTGAGGAGCGTGCGGATGGATTCTACAAGGCCATCCGCACCAACGGCATGTCCACCTCCAAGTGCATCGTGCACCAGCTCGCCCCCTCCCAGGAAGGCGCCTGCGCGGACATGCGGGCGCTGATTGCGGCGGGAGAGGAGCTGGCCGGATGCTATTTCGCCGACAACGATCACATTGCCATCGGCGCCATTCACGCGCTGTGCGAAGCCGGCTACCGCATCCCGGAGGACATTGGCGTCGTGGGCTTTGACGATCTTCCTCTGTGCGAGTACCTTTCGCCGCCCCTGACCACCATCCACGTGCCCAAGCAGTACATGGGCGAAACCGCGGTCGCGCGGATGGCGCAGATTATTGAGGAAAAGTCGCACTCCCCCGTGAAAATCGAAATCGAAACCACGCTGATCCGGCGAAAAAGCGTGTGAAAACACCTGCTTTTGGCCGGTCATTGGTTGGCTTTGGACCGTTTCGCGCCGTACGGAGAAGAAAAAGAAACCTCCCGTTGCAGAATGAGAGAGAAACTGCAACCGGAGGTTTATCGCACAAGACCAATACATGCCGAAGGGGTATGGAAGCCGTGCGCGAGCAAAAACCCATTGGCAAACAAATCGCGGAATCGCAGCCGATTTTGGGGGCGAACGCTGAAACAGGCGAAGCAACTCATTCGTCGGAAACGGCTGCTTGCGCAAGGTTATGCACCACGCCCTCAGGGTTGTCCCCGAAGATCACAGGAAAGCGCGCAAGCACAGCGCAAGAACGGGCTGGCGAAACCGCGAATACGGCCGGCTTTTGGGAAAGGAATCAGGGCTGCTTGCCGATGTAAGCCAGGATGCCGCCGTCCACGTAGAGCACGTGGCCGTTGACGAAGTTGGAAGCGTCGGAGGCGAGGAACACGGCGGGGCCCTGCAGGTCATCGGTCGTGCCCCAGCGGGCGGCTGGGGTTTTGGAAACGATGAACTGATCGAAGGGATGGCGGCTGCCGTCTGGCTGGCGCTGGCGCAGGGGGGCGGTCTGCGGCGTTTCAATGTAGCCCGGCCCGATGCCGTTGCACTGGATGTTGCAGGCGCCGTATTCGGAGCAGATGTTGCGGGTGAGCATCTTCAGGCCGCCCTTGGCCGCGGCGTAGGCGGAAACGGTCTCGCGGCCCAGCTCGGACATCATGGAGCAGATGTTGATGATTTTGCCGTGGCCCTTCTCGATCATTGCGGGGATGACGGCCTTGGCGCAGATGAAGGGGGCGTTTAGGTCCACGTCGATGACCTTGCGGAAATCCGCTGCGCTCATCTCCGTCATGGGGATGCGCTTGATGATGCCGGCGTTGTTGACCAGAATGTCGATGACGCCGACCTCCATTCGCACTTTGGCGACAAGGGCCTGTACCGCGCTTTCGTCGGTCACGTCGCAGACGTAGCCGTGGGCCTTGACGCCCTTCTGGGCGTAGGCGGCCAGCCCCTTGTCCACCAGCTCCTGAGAGATGTCGTTAAAGACGATGGTCGCGCCCGCGGCGGCAAATGCTTCCGCGATGGCGAACCCGATGCCGTAGGAGCCGCCCGTGACCCAGGCGATTTTGTTTTGCAGGGAAAAAGCGTTCATATCCATGAAAATCGTCCTCCTTCTCAAAAGTCAGCGAAGCTCCGGGGTGGGAATCACATCCATGTCGTCAAACGCCTGGTTCTCGCCGCCCATGGCCCAGATGAAGGTATAGTTGCTCGTGCCTGCGCCCGCGTGAATAGACCAGGACGGGCTGATGACGGCCTGTTCGTTGCCCATGACGATGTGACGGGTTTCCTGTCCTTCGCCCATCATATGGAACACCACGTTGCCTTCGGGCACCTCAAAGTAGAAGTACACCTCCATGCGGCGTTCGTGCGTGTGGGCGGGCATGGTGTTCCATACGCTGCCGGGGTCCAGCACGGTCATGCCCATGGAGAGCTGACAGGTTTTGAGCACGTCGGGATGGATAAACTGGTTGATGACGCGTTTGTTGCTGGTTTCCATCGACCCCAGGGGCTTTTTGGCAGCGTCGGCAATGCGGATTAGCCGGGTTTCGTAGCTGGTGTGCGCAGGCGCGGAAACCATGTAAAACTTGGCGGGAGCCTTGGGATCAGCGGTTTCGAACACGACGTTCTCCGCGCCCATGGTAATATAGAGGCAGTCCTTGTATCCCAGTTCGTATACCGTGCCGTCCACGGTCACCCTTCCGCAGCCGCCTACGTTGAACAATCCCAGTTCCCGGCGTTCCAGAAAATACCGCGTGCCGAAATTGTGCCAGATATCAATCCCCTTGTCCAGCGGCACTTTCTCATCCACGGGCATGACCCCGAGCGTCACCATGCGGTCCACATGGGAATACACGGGAACAACCTGGTCGGGTACAAACAGATTTTCGATCAAAAATTCCCGGCGGATTTCCTGGGTGGTGTAGCGCTTGAAATCGCGCTGATTGCAGGAATAACGGATGTCCATGATTCATTCCTCCCTGATTGGTTCGTCGGTGCTGCCGGATTCAATATCTCTGCCAAATACCTCGATTTGCCGAAGCGCGGGAAAGGCGGAGGGATCGTCGCATTTGATCAGGCGATGCAGCCGGAGCCTGCGCACCCGGTGCTTTCCCAGCGCGATGCGCTGCGCTCCGTCCCGTCCCTCCAGCGAAAAGGTCTGCTCGTGGCCGTCATCCAGCGTGACGGTTGCCTCGATCCAATACGCGTCGTGCGGAAAATCCGCGCGCAGGTAGAGCGACAGCGCGTCGATCTCCACCACGCGGCCGAAATCCAGCGTCAGCTCCGCGTCCGTTCGCGCGCCGATCCCCCAGCTGCCGTAGGGCCACTGGCCATGGCCCCCGGCGATATGCTGGCCGTCGAGCACGTTGCGCGCCGCAAAAACGCTTTCATTCCGCGTTTCCACGTTTGCGGACGCGTGTGGATAGGCGTCGGTGGCGCCGCGCTGATCGGCAGGGTTGCAGGCGAGGTTGCGCCAGGCGTTATCGCCGTCGGGCCGGATAAAGAGCAGGTGCCCTTCGCCCGTAAACGCGCCGGGAGGATAGACCGCCAGTCCGTCGCCTTCCAGCGGCGGCCGGAAGGTGAACCGACCGCGCGGCAGATAGACGCGCGCGGGCATCAGCTGCTGGTCCACCTGCACGACGGCATGGTCTCCGTCCGCCTGAAACAGGATCTGATCCCCCGCCTGATAGCTTCCCTCGTAGAGCAAGGAGGCTTCCTGCGCGCCTTGCGTCCGGGCGATGACCTGTCCGTTGCGAATGATTTCAATGCTTGCCATACGCCCTCACGCTCTGGCCATCCACAGCCGCGCGTCCGTGCCGCGCAGCTTGCAGAGGGCTTCCACGAAGAAATAGTCGCCGTAGAGAATGTTGACATGACGCCCCGCGCCGTCATCATGGTAGGAGGCGGTACACTTTTGAAGAATGCCGCCGCTGGCCTGCGTAAAATCGGCGCACAGATCGTACTGCGCCTTGAGCAGCCGCAGGGCCGCATCGCGGAAAAGCCGCGCCTCGTCTTCCTCCACAATGCCGCTCAGCTCCAGCAGGCCACAGGCGGCCACCGCGCCCGCGATGTTGTCGATGCGGTCCTCGTCCGGGGGCTGGCAAAAATCGCTGTCGGTCAGGCCGTCCTCGCGGATGTGGGAAATAAAGTAGCGGGCCGATTTCCGGGCGGCATCCAGATAGCGGACCTCCCCGGTGTTGATGTGGCTTAGCGTAAAGCCGTACAGCGCCCACGCCTGGCCGCGGCTCCAGCTGGAGCCGGGCGCGTAGCCCTGGCCGGCGGGACGGTCCAGCGCCTTGCCGCTCACGGGATCAAACACCACGATGTGGCAGGCGCTGCCATCTTCGCGCAGAAACTCGCGCATGGTGGTATCCGCGTGGATTCTGGCAATGGCGGCAAAGCGGGGATCGCCGGTCTGCTCGCTTGCCCAGTAGAGCAGGCTGAGGTTCATCATGCAGTCGATGATGGCGTAGCCCACGCGTTCCCTGCCCGGCCAGGCGCGAATGAAGCCCGCCGGATTAAAGCGCCCCGCCAGCAGGGTAGCCGCGTGCAGCGTATCGGACAGGGCCTGCTTATCGCCCAGAAGGCGATAATGGGCGCCGGTGGAAAGCAGGTACATGAACCCCACATCGTGGTTGAGCAGGTCGAAGGCGCGCAGCTCGCGGGTGAGAAGGTCCTCTACGCGAAGCGCCTCATCACGATAGACCGCTTCGCCCGTCGCGTGGTAAAACTGCCACATCATTCCCGGCCAGAAGCCGCCCGTCCACCAGCTGTTTCCGTCAAATGGCGATACGACATAGCGGCGTCCCTCGCTTTTATAGGGGATAATTCCCTGAGCGGCGGCCTGCTTTGCGCCGAGGGCAAATTTCACGGCGGCCTGCTCAAAGGCCGAATCAATCCAGTGTTCCATAGTCAAGCACCTCCGTCGGCGGATTTTCCCAAAGGGCGCGGCCGCCCGTCACCGTACCCAACACGGCGCTGACGAGCACGCTGTCGCCTGCGGGCAGCGCGGCCCTTAGCGTGGGCAGCAGGGTGCGCGGGACCATCAGATTGGTGTTGGGTTCGGGGATGATAACTTCGCCGGTTTCAAACCCGGCCAGCGCGCGCACGCCGCTGACGCCCCACGGCGCGATGACCGCCGCGCAGTCCCGCTCCTGAATGATTTCGGGGGATGCAGCGTGCTGGCAGAAGGCTACCTCGCCTTTCCAGCCGTCGCGGCAGATGGTGAATCCGCCCTCGGCCGCGTAAAGCGGCCGGTCCGAATGGATGCGATGGATGCGCACATGCCATTCGCCGAAGGGACGGATCTCCGTCCGGACGGTTACGCCGGCAAAGGGGCGCCAGACGGAGCGCACGCAGTCCGCGTTCAGCTCGTAACGATCGCAGCCGTAACGGGGGTGGAAGGTATCCCCATCCTCGCTAAGGGCGAGCATGTTGTCAAAAGCGCCGTCCTTGAGAAGCTTCTGGGCTTTGCATACGCTGAAGCCGAAAGCCGTGGAATAGACGAATTTTTCGTACTTGGCCTCGTCGTGGCTGTGCTCATGGGCGTGGTTTCCCGCGGTAAAGGCCGTTACATGGCTGCCGTCGGCGCTTCGCACAATCAGCATGCGCGCATGCGGCTGAAGGGAGCGCGACGGCGTAGCGTAAGGCTTTTCCTGCGCCTGCCAGAAGGGGTGCTCCGCCGGAAGGGCCAGACAGGCGAAGGCTTTCATCGCCCAGTAGGGAGAGCCGGGCGCATTATAGCCCTCGGCCATGAGGAGGTTAGGGTATCCGTAGCCAATGGTGAGCACACCGTCGCGCGTGAAGATGGGTTTTTGGAACCAGCTGCGCATGTTGGACAGCAGCAGATGCTTCATCATGCCGTTGTCGAAGTCCTCCGTAGCCCCCTCCGCCAGCGCCAGCGACGCGTAAAACGCGCCCTGGGCAAAACGGTAGGTCAGACTTCTTCCGTAGGGCAGGGCCTCTCCGCAGCTATCAAACCAGCAGGCAAAATCCTTCGCCATCAGCCTGCCGCGTTCAAGAAAGACCTCGCTGCGCCGGGGATCGCGGTCCTTCATGACAAGGGCGTAGATCAGGCCATAGTAGTGAAAGGCCCACATGGTGTAATACTCGCGCTGGTTGAAATAGTCGAAGTACCACCCGTCGCCCTCGTAATGGGACTCGATCAGTTCAAAGTCCCTGCGCATCTGATCTTCGGGATAGGGCAGGCCGCAGGTTTCAAAGCCGATATTGACCAGCACGCGGAAAAAGGTCCAGTTGTTTTTGGGCATATCGTGCCGGTTGATCTGGTCGAGCCACCGATAAAGCTGGGCCTGCGTCCGTTCGGGCAGGGAGAAGAAGAAGGCTTCTGGCGCAAGGGCCATGCCCATGCCGAACACGGCCATCTCCACCAGCCGTTGATCGTAATCTGTCACCTCGCCCCAGTATTCTGGTGAATCGGGATCGACCCCATGGATGATTCCCTCACGCCAGCAGTCCCACAGCGGACCGACGCTTGCGCAGCCGCCCGCCAGCATGGGGACGATGGCCCAGAGGGGACGCGCAAAGGCCTCCATCTGCGCGATGTCATCGGGGTATACGGCGCCGGTGTCCCCCAGATGCAGCCGGGCCTTTCCGGGACTTAGCAGGGGCAGCAGCGGTTCGATGAGCGCGACCGCCGCGCGCTCCACATCCGCGCGCGTGCGCAGCGGATTGTCCTTGACACAGTTCCCCATGGTTTTCAGCTCCTTTGAAATGCAAATGTCCGGTGGTGCAGCCGTCCGGCGGGCGCCTCAAGCGCGAGCCGCCAGACGCTTCCGGGAAAGTTTCCGGCCATGCGCGAATCGGTGACGGGGATTTCCTCCACGCGCTGCAACAGCGTGGAATCGTGCGAAAGCAGCAGTCCCCCGAAGGACGCGCTCCCCGGAGAGAGTTCGGGGCGGTCGCGCAGCATGAACACCCAGGTCACAGGCTGTGCGCGGTCAAGCTCTATGTCGTCCGTGAGAGTCATGCCGTTTCCGTCGATGGCGAACGTGCGGCAAAGCCTGCATACGCCCGCCTCCTTCGGGTAGGCGGCTGCGATGTCGAAGCGCAGGCCATGCCTGTCTGAGGTGACGCCCGTCGCCGCATGCTCACGGCCGGCCGCCTGCTCCATTGCGCCGATGAGCGGCACGTTGTGATTGCGCGAACGCGTGTTCATCAGCGTATAGCGTTCCGGGCCGAACGTTTTGGCCGTGTAGACGCAGTTGCCAAGGTCTATGACCCGGGGCTGTCCGTCAGTATAGAGAAGAAAGGTGCCGACGTCGTTGTGGTTGTGGCTTTCGCCGTTGTGCCCTCCCTTGGCAGCCAGATACATCCCCCCGTGGCGCCATGAAAACACCTGAAGGTCGGGAAGCGCCAGATAGGAGGGGGACTGCGTGAGCGCAGGCTGTTCAGGCGCGGCCGCGAACAGCGTAAACAGCACGCGATTCATTTGAGGGGTATCCAGCGGCCTGACGTCGTTGCGGCGCGCCAGCGCCTGCGCGCCCAGAGCCGCCAGCGCAGGGTTGTCCGTGCGCCGGCCCAGATGCAATAGGCGCTCGCCGTCCATGCGCGGCATGGCGTCGCAGTCGGCAAAGTTGATGAAATACGGGCCGTCGATGTGCGCATGCAGCGGGAAGGCAGCGATGCGGCGGATCAGCGGTTCGTGGTAAAAGCTCACGCGTCCGCCGGTGGCGGCATAAACGCTTTGCAGCGCATCGGCAAGCGCCGCCCCAGCCATGTTGAAATACCCCGCGCCCTCGTCGCAGCCGCCGTCGGGCGGAAGTACGGCCAGGTAGCTGTCCAGCATGCGCATCCCGCGCGCAATGCCTTCGCTGCGCCGGTGCGCGTCCCGCTCCAGCAGCAGAAGAACGTCGATGACATTGGAAACGATCCAGGGGGTCCAGTTGTTGACATCGCGGCGGATCATCCCCATCCACCAGAAGTCGTCATGGGTCAGGAAGGGCGTAACCACCCGAAGGTCGATCTCCCTGCGCGCACGGCGTGCAATCAGCGGCGAAACCGCGTCCAGCCTGTCTTGCAGAAGGTAGAGCACGTCCGCCAGCGTCGCCGCGGTTTGGGCCGCGAACAGGTCAACGTAGGGATTGGTTACATCCGGCAGGGGACGGGCGGCCATGGGGGGCGCGCCCGGATGATCGCTGCCGTTATGGGCGCTGAGCACCCAGGCGCTTTCCTCGCAGATGCACCAGATTCCGTCGATCACCGCGTCCAGATAGCGCCCGTCGTCCGCCGCGCATTCCGCCAGCGCGGCCCCCATCAGAAGGCTGCGCCTGGCGAAATACGGCTGCTCGTACACTTGCCGGTTGCCGGTGCGGGAAAACGCCAGAAACCGGGTTGCCGTGAGCATGGGATAGCCCGCAAGCGCCTCGTTTCCCCAGGCCAGCAGCTGTTCCCGCTTCTCTCGCGCGATGCCCGTCCAGCGCGCCCGATCCGTCCTTTTGGGAAAAGGATGGTAGGCGCCGGGCGCACAGAGCAGCGCGTGCAGGTCATGCCGGCGCAAGTATTCCGTAAACATGTGCGTGTGTTCCTTTCGGCGAAACGGCGGATCAGCCCTTTAGACCCGTTGTCGCGATTCCTTCGATAAAATACCGCTGTAGGAACAGGAAAATCACCGTAACCGGCACCAGCGAGCACAGCGACGCCGCCATAATCAGGTTATAATCGGCGGAGTACGCCTGAATGAAGCGGCGCAGGCCCACCTGAATGGTTTTCTTTACATCCGTGGTCAGGTAGATCATGGGCCCCATGTAATCGTTCCAGGTGTTGACGAACGTAAAGATGCACAGCGTGGCGATGGCGGGCTTGGCCAGCGGCAGCATGATTCGCGCCCAGATGCCGTATTCGCTCAGGCCGTCGATGCGGGCGGCCTCGCTAAGCTCGTTGGGAATGCCCAGATAAAACTGACGCATCAGGAACACGCCGAAGGCCGAGAAGCTCTGTAGCACGACCAGCGCCCAGATGGTGTCGTAAAGTCCCAGTGCGCGCATCATGATGAACTGCGGCACCATGTACACCTGCCACGGCACGGCGATGGTGCCGATATAACACATGAACAGGATATCCCGGCCTTTGAAGCTCATCTTTGCGAAAGCGTAGGCCGCAAAGGAGGAGGTAAGAATCTGCATGAAGGTTACGATGACCGCCAGTATCCCCGTATTCTTGAAGTAGGCCAGCAGCGGCACGCGTTCCCAGATGCTGACGAAGTTTTCCCAGTGCAGGGTTTCGGGAATCCACTTCATGGGGATGGAAAACACGTCCACGCTTGTTTTCAGGGAGGCCGACACCATCCATACAAACGGGATCAGCGCCATGACTGTCAGGAACAGAAGCAGCGCCCATTTGAGAACGGTGATTGCCACCCGCGGCGCGCTGACACGCTGGCGCCCCGGCTTTTGAAGTTCGATGGTCGTCATAGCTGCTCCTCCTGACTTACATATAATTGACCCATTTTTTCTCGCCTCGGAACTGCACAAAGGTCACGAGCAGAACGATGACCAGCAGCACCATGGACACGGCGCTGGCAACGCCGTACTGTGCGGAGGTCGCAATGCCCTCGCCGCCGAAGCTGAGCTCAAAGATGTAGGTGACCAGCATCTTTGTGGAACGCCCCGGTCCGCCCTGCGTCATAATGGCAACCACATCATAGATTTTGAAGCAGTAGATCACCATCATGATGGAGCAGAAGAAGGTCGTGGGGGTGAGCATGGGCATGGTGATTTTTCTGAACTGCTGCCAGCCGTTTGCGCCGTCCATGGTCGCGGCCTCGTAAAGCTCCATGGGCACGCCCTGCAATCCCGCCAGATACATGACCATGTAGTACCCCGCGTTGCGCCACACGCTGACGACGATGATGGCCCAGATGGCCAGCTCCCGGCTGGAGGTCCAGCTTTTGCTGAAGCCCAGGCCCACATGGCTGAGCAGCTGGCTGAAGGGACCGTTTTTCATCAAAAGAAAATTCCAGCATACGCAGATGGCCACCAGCGAGGCCACATAGGGGAAGAACAGCACCGCGCGGAACACCTTCGCGCCCCCGGATTCCCTTGTTGAGCAGCAGCGCCAGTCCCAACGCGCATCCCAGCGTAAGGGGAACGGTGACAATGGTGTAATACACGGTATTTTTGAGCGCAATGCCAAGATTGCTCTTGGTAAAACTGAAGTCGTGAAAAATATAGCGGAAGTTTTCCAGGCCGACAAAGGTAATGTTCTGGCCGCCGCCCCAGTCCATGAAGGAGAGCGCGACGGAAAACACGACGGGGATCATTGTGAAAACAAGGAAGCCGATGAAGTTTGGCGCCAGAAACGAATAGGCAATGAGCGTATTGCGCTTTTCCAGCTTGCTCATGCGCCCTTTTTTCGCAACAGTTCCCTGTGCCATTGGCATACCTTCCTCTCGTGGTTATTCACGGCGGCCGCCCGCCGCCGAAGATGGAAACCGGGGGAGAGCGGCCGGCGCCCTCCCCCGTGGGTGAAATGAAGGATGTTACTTTGCGACAAACTCGGCAGCGCGCTCTTCCATCTCCGCAATGCCCTCGTCAACCGTGAGCTCGCGGGCCATAATCAGGGTGTGCTCCTCGTTTACGATGGTCTTGATTTCGTTCACGCCTTCGCCGATGGGCCATTCCAGGGCGATGGCGCTGGGAATCAGAGCGCCCAGGCTGGTTTCGTCGGTGGGGAAGCCCTCGGCGGAAGCCATCACGCTGGCGACCTCGTCGCTCACATAGGCGGGACGGGTGCCGGTTGCGGCCACGGCCTTTGCGCCCTCTTCGGAGCACAGCCAGGAAGCAAACGTCCAGGCGGCGTCGGGATTGGCGCTCTTGGCGCTCACGGCGATGCCGGTGGGGGAGCCGAAGGAGGAACCGGCGGGAACGCCTTCCAGATGCGGTACGGCGGAGATGCCCCAGTCAAATCCGGAAGCGGTGCCATCCTTGAAATAACCAATCAGGGTGGATACATACCAGTAGCCCATGGGCATCATGGCGATGTTGCCCTGCGCAAAGGCGCCGGAGTAATGCAGGCCGGAAGCCTTGAGCTCGTCATAGGTCATGACCACGCCGTCATCCTCAAGGGCAAGGACCAGGTCGTAGAAGTACTTCAGGTCGCTGTACTCGCCGTCGGCCAGGGTGTTTACGCCGTCGCACACGGCCCAGTTGGCCACCGCGGACAGCCAGGTGTGGTAATGCGAGCCGTAGGCGCCGGTCTTTTCGTTGACCTCGCGGGCAGCGGCGGCATAATCATCCCACGTCATGTCGTTGGTGGGGTAGGCAACGCCGGCCTGGTCAAACAGGGTCTTGTTGTAGAACAGCACCCAGAAGTCGGCGCGGAAGGGCAGCGCGTAATACTTGCCGTCGTTGGTGTTGATATAGCAGGTATCCATGCCGGCATACTTGCTCATATCCATTCCGGCTTGGGCGATCAGGTCGTCCATGGGAACCAGGAAGCCCTGATCGGACCAGTTCTGCATGTCGGACAGCTCTTTCACAAAGTAGAGGTCGGTGGTGTCGCCGCCGGCGAGCATGGTGCTGCACTTGATGTTGTAATCCTGGGAAGCCAGATCGACGTATTCGATGGTGATGCCGGGATTGGCGGCTTCGAAGCCCGTCTTGATTGCCTCGTAATAAGGCGTGGTGGTCAGGTCCCAGCAGGCCACGGTCAGGGTGGTGCTTTCCTCCGCAACGGCGGGCGCCATCGTGGCGATCATCAGCATAGCCAACAGCATAGCGAGCAGTTTCTTCTATAAAGATGATCCTTCCTCTCTTTTTGTTCGGGACAAATGTAACCGATAACATTTTCGTTTTGAAAATGTTTCCGCGCAATCAGGTTTCATTCGTCCTTTATTTGACCTTATTATAAATGCTTTTATAATACCATGTCAACCCAAAGATGCCACAATTTGAAAATACACCAGTTCTATTGTTTGAAAATTCGCATATATTCGTTTAATTACAACAATGTTACCGGTAACATAATCTCGTTGATCTTTCGGCGGATTGGTAGTATAATAAAATGCAGAAATGGAGGGGCAACATCGTGGGAAAAAGCGCAACGATCTATGATATCGCCCGAAAAGCCGGCGTGTCTACCGCCACGGTAACCCGTGTTACATCAGGCAGCCCGTACGTGAAAGCAAGCACGCGCGAACGTGTTCAGCAGATCATCGACGAATGCGGCTATGTGCCCAGCGCTGCCGCGCACAACCTGGAAGGCAGCGATACGCGCACCATCGGCATCGTTATGCCCGCCGTTGTCAACCCCTATTTTGACCGCATCTACAACACGGTCTACGAGGTGGCCGGCCAGAACGGGTATTATGCCTTTTTGATGAGAATCAACGAAAGCCAACCCATCCCCCGGGAACTGATAGACGAAATTATCCGACGGCGCATGGACGGCGTGATTTTTGCCGGTAACATCTGGAGTTCGCGCCGTTCGGGCCTGACGGATGCTTTGGGGCGTCTGCGGGGGCATATGCCCGCGGTTGCGATTTGCCCCCCCGCAACGGATCTGGACTGCATCTGCATTCACAGCGATCTGGTCAGTTGCTCACGGCTGCCGGTGCGGCACCTGCATGCCCTGGGGCACAGGCGAATCGCTTTTATCGGCGGGTCCATGCAGCTGAAGGATTCCAGCAAACGGGGCGAAAATTTTCTGTAGGAGCTGCGGGCGTTGGGGCTGTGCGATTTTCCGGATTATCATGTAAGCTGCGGATTTGATATGGAAAGCGGCGAACGCGCGGTGCTGCGCATGCTTTCGGGGCTGGAGCGCCGTCAATGGCCGACGGGGATGATTGCGTTCAACGACCTCATTGCGCTGGGGGCCATGAAACAGCTCAAGCGCATGGGAATCCGGCTGCCCGAGGAAATGGCCATTATCGGCTGTGACGATCAGTTTTTTTGCCCATATACCGACCCTGCGCTTACATCGGTTGACCTGCACCCGGAAGAGATGGCCTCCAGCGCGGTTCGTGAGCTCCTCTTTGCCCATGAAAACAACGGCGAGGCTGGCGACCACGCCTTCAGCATGATGCATGAAGCCACCTTGGTGGTGCGGGAGAGCTGCGGCGCAAAGCTGGGATACCGCAAGCTGGGATGAAGCGGGGAACAGGGAGGCATGACCATGGCGAGCCTCCGCGGTTGGCATATCCCGGTTTTCTTGCCCGCTCGACGGCTCGCCCGTGCCCGGAACGGGATTGCGTATCTCCGCAGCGGTCGGGGCCGCGCCCCTGCGCCGGATTGCCGGCTGCTGAACGGAGGGGTTGAGAACAGGGATTGACCCGCCGCCCATTCTATGGTAAAATCAAACGGTATACCAGAGGTGGGGGCTTGACAGGGATAACGGCACAGGATACGCTCTTGCAGCAAGCAAGCAAGCAAGCAAGCAAGCAAGCAAGCAAGCAAGCAAGCAAGCAAGC
>USFL01000006.1 GCA_900553905.1 uncultured Eubacteriales bacterium
GAGAGAATCTCCACCTTGCGCCAGAGAGCAGGTACAAGATCAGGCGTCCAGGTACGATCCCACCACGTACCGTGCGTTTAAGAACATCGAAAAGGATGAAAAGCGCAAGGCACGATTCCGTCCGCTCGTGTATATCTGCTCTCCTTACGCAGGCGGTGACAAGGAGCAGAACATCGCCAATGCCCAGCGGTATTGTCGGTATGCCGTCGATAGCGGTTTCCTTCCGCTTGCACCGCACCTGTACTTCCCGCAGTTCATGGATGACAGCGATGGGCGTGATCACAACACAGCCATGTTCATGAACATGATTCTTATGACCAAATGCGCAGAGGTCTGGGTGTTCGGAAACAACATCACCAAGGGAATGGCTGCGGAAATCAGGAGAGCCAAGGAGACACAGAAGCCCGTCCGACACTTTTCCAACAAATGCAAGGAGGTTCAGTAATGGCAGAACTCAAGCTCTATTTTGCCGACTGTGCGGGCGCTCCGAGCAATTGCAGCTACCCGCATGAAGCAGTTGTCACGGATGCAATCATCCTGCGTCAGGTCGTGCGCCGCGACTATGTATGCGTGGCCTATAAGAAAGGCTATCGCGCAAACTCCAATTTCCTTACTACGACCTGTCTGGGCATGGATTGTGACAATGATCATTCCGAAAATCCAGAAGATTGGGTGACCCCGGAAGACGTGTGCAGGACATTCCCGGATGTCACTTTTGCTGTTCATTTCAGCCGCAACAGCATGAAGGAAAAGCGCGGCAAGGCCCCACGCCCCAAGTTCCATGTACTGTTCCTGATCGAAGAAATGACCGATCCTGCTGAATACAGCGCACTGAAGAAGCGTGTGAACAGTATCTTTCCATACTTTGATACCAAGGCGCTGGACGCTGCCCGGTTCTTCTTCGGCACAGAAGAGCCCGATGTCGAGTTCCATACCGGCAAGATCACACTCAATGAGTGCCTTGAGATGTACTACCCCGAAGCGGATGAAGATGCTTTCTGGGCTATGGACATCAATTGCTCTGCAACAATCCCCGAGGGTAGCCGCAACAGCACCATGTCGCACTTTGCCGGCCGCGTGCTCAAGCGGTATGGCGATACCGAGGAAGCCTACAGCGCTTTCATGGAACGCGCAGCCAAGTGTGAGCCGCCGCTGGAAGATGCGGAGCTTATGACCATCTGGCGCAGCGCCCAGGGATTTTATCAGCGTGTATCTGCTCAGGACAACTATGTTCCGCCCGAACAGTGGAACGCCGAACGCAGCGGTCGCTTCACCTACGATCCCGATGACCGCACCGATATTGGCGAAGCACGCCTGCTGGGCAAGCATTTCATTCAGGAACTGCGCTACTCGCCGGCTACGGACTACATCCGCTTTGACGGTGCATGCTGGCAGGAAACGAAGCCGGGCGCCCGGGCTGTTGTGCATGCGCTGACGGATCTTCAGTTGGAGGAAGCAGAAAAAGCTGTGTCCGAAGCGATTCAGAAGATGACCTCCAGCGGTGCACAGGAAGTGCTGAGCGAAAACACTCGCAAAAAGGCCGAAGGCATGATGTCTCCGGAACAGGCAGAAGCCTACCGAGATTTTATGGCAGCAGAAGCCTATCGCGCCTTTGTGTTCAAGCGCCGAGAGTCCAAGAGCATCAGCGCCACGCTGAAGGAAGCACAGCCTGTGCTGGAGATTCAGCCAGGAATGCTGGACAAGGACTGGTTCCTGCTCTGCGCTCCTAACGGTACTTATGATCTGCGCAAGGGACTGGACGGTCTGCGTGAGCACAGCCCGGATGACTTCATTACGAAGATGACTGCATATGCACCTTCCGACAAAGGCATGGAAATCTGGCTGGACGCCCTGAACACCTTCTTCTGCGGTGATAAGACGCTGATCCAGTATGTGCAGCGTGTCGCCGGCATTGTGTGCGTGGGTCAGGTATTTCAGGAAGCCATGATCATTGCCTACGGCGATGGACGCAACGGCAAGTCCACCTTCTGGAACACGCTCTCCCGTGTCATGGGCAGCTACAGCGGCAACATCTCTGCCGATACGCTGACTATGAACTGCAAGCGCAATGTGAAGCCCGAAATGGCAGAAACCAAGGGCAAGCGCATCATGATCGCTGCAGAGCTGGAAGAAGGCACACGCCTGAACACCAGCATGGTCAAGCAGCTGACTTCGACCGACCCCGTGTTTGCTGAAAAGAAATACAAGGACCCGTTCAGCTTTGTTCCCAGCCATACGCTGGTGCTCTATACCAATCACCTGCCCAAGGTGGGTGCAAAGGACACCGGCATCTGGCGTCGACTGATCGTTATCCCGTTCAAGGCAAAGATCGAGGGAAACAGCGATATCAAGAACTACACCGAGTACCTCTGCGAAAATGCTGGCGAAGCCATTATGAAATGGATGATCGAGGGCGCGCAGCAGGCAATCGACCTGGGTTTCAAATTTCCGTTCCCCAAGTGTGTCTCCGATGCCATTGCAGCTTATAAGGCTGAGAACGACTGGCTCGGTCATTTCATTGAGGAATGCTGTGAAGTCGGCTCCGATCTGACCGCGAAGTCGGGCGAACTGTATTCCACCTACCGGGCGTACAGCGCTGCCAACGGTGAGTACGTGCGCAGCACCACAGACTTCTACTCCGCGCTGGAAGCGGATGGTTTCATCAGATTGCGCACGCGCACGGGGAACATGATCAAAGGTCTGCAAATCGTCAGTTCGAACAGCCTGCCAGATGAGTTCCCGGACTTTCTGACCTAAGCACATATAAATAGGAAGTGTTGAGGTCATGGAGGTCTTATCAAGAAATCGCCTATAGCCAAAAATCAGACCCCTAAAAAAGCCCTATAGAGGATTTTGCGGAACGACCTTCATGACTTCAACAGATAGGAGTAGACAATGACCTTTTTTGAATGGATGAACGATAAATACCCCGATCCCGATTCGGCTTGCGGAGAGCTTACCGTGTACCTGCGCAATATTGATGCGCTCAGGACTGCGGTTGCCTATGCGGATTTTATCCCGTATCTTCTGCAGCATTCCATGTCGCACAAAATGACCCGCATGTTCTCTGCATGCTGGTTCCGCTACTGTGAAGACTGCTTCTGGTTTTCTGACTTTCTCCATGACTGCTGCGTGATCGATCCGTATGCAACAGAAAAGTCCGGAGAACTACTCGAAGCGTATCGCAAATACAGTCTCGGCAGAAACAGACCGCCCCGCGCCAGTTCCGCATTCTGCGGTGAGCTCGTGGATCACGGATTCAAGAAGCGCAAGACCAAGCACGGCATGCTCGTGAGCGGACTGAGGCTTCGCAATGCGTGAGAAAAACATCGAAAGCAAACTCGCCGCCGAGGTGCGCAGGCGCGGCGGGCTGGCTCCCAAGTTTGTCAGCCCCGGACTCGACGGTGTCCCGGACAGGCTGATCCTGCTTCCCGGCGGCAAGGCAGCTTTCGCCGAACTGAAAGCTCCCGGCAAGACGCTCCGTCCTCTGCAGGCTGTGCGAAAGCGACAGCTGGAGGCTCTGGGGTTCCGAGTATACGTCATCGACAGCATAGAACAGATTGGAGGTGTACTGAATGAATTATCAGCCCCATGAGTATCAGCAGTACGCCACGGACTTCATCATCAAAAATCCCACCGCAGCAGTCTTTCTGGAAATGGGTCTGGGCAAGAGTGTGATTGCCCTGACCGCTATCCTGGAACTGTGCCTTGAGCGGTTCGAGATCAGCCGGGTGCTGGTGATCGCTCCGCTGCGTGTGGCAAGAGACACATGGCCGGCAGAGATTCAGAAGTGGGATCACCTGAAAGGCCTGACCTACTCGGTTGCAGTGGGTACAGCCAATGAACGCCGGGCAGCACTCCGGCAGAAGACCTTCGGACACATCATTAACCGAGAAAACGTGCAGTGGCTGATCGAGGACAGCGGCATCCCGTGGCAGTACGACATGGTCGTGATCGACGAACTGTCCTCGTTCAAAAGCCACCAATCAAAACGGTTCAAAAGCCTGATGAAAGCACGCCCCGGCGTCAGGCGCATGGTAGGACTCACCGGCACACCCTCCAGCAACGGTCTGATGGATCTCTGGTCGGAGTTCCGTGTGCTGGACATGGGCAAACGTCTTGGGCGGTTCATCACACACTACCGGGAGCAGTTCTTTGAACCCGACCGGCGCAACGGCATGCAGGTGTTCTCCTACAGACCCCGTGCGGGCGCAGAACGTGAGATCTACCGCCGCATCGGAGACATCACCATTTCCATGCGCAGCGCCGATTACCTCAAGATGCCAGAGTGCGTCATGAACACAGTCCCGGTTAAGCTCGACAGCACTGAGTACGAGGTGTACGAGGAAATGGAGAGCAAGATGGTCACTGAACTGGACGGCGTGGAGATCGATGCCGTGAACGCTGCCGCCCTGACAGGCAAGCTGTGTCAGCTGGCAAACGGAGCGATATACACCCCTGACGGAAACACAGTGTTCTTCCACGAACGGAAGCTGGATGCGCTGGAAGATCTGATCGAAGGCGCCAACGGCAAGCCCGTTCTCGTAGCCTACTGGTACAAGCACGACCTTGCCCGTATTCAGGAACGCTTCAAGGTACGCGAACTGAAAAGCAGCAAGGATATCACCGACTGGAACGCCGGGAAGATTCCCGTTGCGGTGATCCACCCAGCTTCCGCTGGTCACGGTCTGAACCTGCAGGCAGGCGGTTCCACGCTGATCTGGTTCGGACTCACATGGAGTTTGGAACTGTATCAGCAAACCAATGCCCGCCTCTGGCGGCAGGGCCAGCAGGCAGAGACCGTGGTCATACACCACATCATCACCCGGGGAACTGTAGACGAGGATGTCATGCAGTCCCTTTCCGAAAAAGACAGATCGCAGGCAGCCCTGATGCGGGCGGTCCGCGCACGAGTGGAGGCGAGAAAATGATGCACTACGTTTCACACCACACAAACAGCAAGCTCAGAGTTGAGCAAAGCACAGCGCCGGCTCTCTCGCCGTGGCAGAAGCTGGCGAACGCTATCGTTGAGCAAGCTGTCAAGGACTACCGAATGGAGCAAGCCCGCGTCAAAGCCAATCCGCAGAATGCTGATCATGCGAAGGCAGAGGTCAGGAAGCTGGAACGCTTCTTTCGTTCCGACTGGTTTGAGGTTCTGACGGATGTGGACGGACGGCTTATACTGCCGGCGAACTATATATCGCCAAGCTGGCTGTGACCGAAGCGAATATGGTATCCCTGACCGTTGGCGAGCTTGTTGTAAAAGGCTCGGACGGGCATTTTTATTCCGTGAGTGTTGATGAGAATGGTGAAGTGGTCACAACCCTCAAGCAGGTGGCAAATGATGATGTTGCCGATCTTTCCATTCATGGTACAGAAAAGCTGATCGAAGGCTCTATCACAGCCAAGACACTGAATGTGCAGGAGATCTTCGGTGACAACGCTACGATCAGAAGCCTGATCGCTGCAAACATCGATGTTGACACGCTGTTTGCACGAGAGGCAACGCTCAATGCCATCAATGCGATGGACATCACAAGCAACACCTACCTCAAGCTGATGGTGACCGAGAAGGCTGATCAGTCAGAGGTGGATGCCCTCGGTGAGCGCATGGATGCAGCAGAACTGAAGATCACGCCGGACGCCATTGTTTCTACGGTCACCGGCTCCCAGCAGTATCAGGAAGATCTGGCTTCTATACACGGTGTAACGATATAAAGCGTACACCGTGTAACGATATATCAGGGGTATTCATTTTTTGACGAGGAAAACGGCGGTCGAGTAGTTTAAAAAGCGACCTGCTACGCGGAAGGGGAGAAAGGATGAAATGAGGTTTTGACAGAAAAACAAGTCAATCTTGCATAACAAAGCCTAAATTGGGCTGATTTTCGGATATATCAGCCTATATTTGCATCTTCAAGACTTGAAACCGCAAAAAGAAAGAACACCGACATTGTATCAATATCGATGTCCTTTGGTGGCGGAGAAGGAGGGATTTGAACCCTCGCTGCACTTTCGCACACTACTCCCTTAGCAGGGGAGCCCCTTCGGCCACTTGGGTACTTCTCCATAGGACCGGTTCATCTATGAAACTCTGTTTCCCGGAAAGGAAACTGGCGGAGAGAGAGGGATTCGAACCCCCGGTACCTTTCGGTATCACTGGTTTTCAAGACCAGCGCCATCAACCGCTCGGCCATCTCTCCTCAACACAACCAGCGAAAGAAATTATAGCATGTTTCGCATGGCACGTCAATCATTTTTTTCTTCTGCAAGTGCTTTTTCTTTTGCAGAGCTGCAATACAGAAGTGGAGAAGCCTTGCAGGCCAAACGTGGAAACAAAAGCGTTGTCCCGGTCGGCGCATTTCGATCGATGTACAGGCTATGCTCCGGGGATGTATCTATGCCTCGCATATTGGCCGTCATTGCCGTCGATACGTCCGGCTGCGGAAGCAAAAGGTGGGGCACAGCTGCCGTGTGGCTCCCTCCCATGACACAACGCTTCTTTTCACGCGCAGGCCTGGCACAGGAGCCTTTTCCACCAAAGCCTGTGCAATTCTGGTCCTAAGCATCCCATTCGTCAGGCCGCTGCCAGCGCTGTTCCAGCTTTCTGCAAGGTCCATATGTTCCATGAACCTGCGCGTCCATCCGCTTCCCCTTGCCAATTCAGGCTTACGCAGGTGCAATGATATCAAACGACGCCTGCATTGTGCGGCATATATCGGGAGGCAATATGCATCTTACATCTGCGAGCCTGCGCACCCAACTCATTACGCTTGTGTGCCTTGTCACGCTCATTCCCTTCGCCGTCGGCCAATGGCTCAGCTACCGGCAGACCGCAGCCGTGATCAGGGAAAACATGGACGAGCAGACACGCCTCAATCTCCAGCAGATGGAAAAGACGCTGGACGCTACCCTTGCATCCTATGAGGACCTGCTCTACCAGATCTATACAAACGATACTGTTGTAGAGCTGGTCAACAAGCTGGCCACCGGTGAGGATGTGGCGCTCAGCCGTAACCAGCTTCGGCGTGAAATACAGGAAAAGGTCTTTGCCAAGCCGTATCTGGGCGCTATTACGGTGCTGTTTGAGGACGGCTCCTATTCCACCTATGACAAGCTGCTGGCTTCCTCGACCAGCAGCACCTGGCTGGACGGCTGGGACAGCGCAGCCATGTACAGCCAGGTGGCCTCCACCAACACCACGCATTATTTTCCTTCGGCCTATGCCATAACGCTGATGGACCAGCCTCACTATCTGTTTCATATCGCGCATCGTGTCATCGACTGGCGGCATGTGGAAAATCGCAACGCGATCGTCATCCTCAGCGTTGAGGAGACGCTTCTTTCGGATATCTGCAACGAGGAGTGGCGCGGAGGGCAGGCCGGAAGCGCGTATTTTTTGCTGACGGATGCAGACGACCATATCGTTTCTGGGCCGCTGGCGGAGATGGTCGGCCTGCCTCGGGAGGAGGCGCCTTCCCTGCTGGAGGGGGGGGACGCTCCGCGAGGAAGCCATCCTTCACCAGCGCACGGGATGGACGCTGCGCAGCATTCAGGACCAGAGCGTGCTCTATATGCAGCTCGGCAGTCAGGTCCGGTTCATGATTTCGGTCCTGCTCGTCTCCGGGGTGGTGCTCATCGCGGCCATCGTTATGACGGTCCGGCTACTGACGCGCTCGGTGGATACGGTCACAGCCGCCATGCAACGCGCAGCGCAGGGCGACCTGGACGTGCGCATTTCTCAAAGTGCGCGCATGCCCAAGGAAACGGCGATTATCGCAGGCCGTTTCAACGCCATGATGGATGATATCAACGCCCTGATGCGCGAGGTGCGCGAGGCTTCGGAGCAGCAGCGCAATGCTGAGATCGCCATGCTCGAGGCGCAGATCAACCCCCATTTTCTCTACAATACGCTGGATACCATCAACTGGATGGCCATTGACCAAAATGCATTCGATGTCTCCAACGCCATTGTATCCCTGGCACGGATCCTGCGCTACGGCATCGAGGGCAGCAACCGCGTGGTGACCGTGCATGAGGAAATCGCCTGGCTCAGGCAATATATCAGCCTGCAGCAGATTCGCTTGAAAAACTCCCTGGACGTGCGCATCGATGCGCCGCCGGAGCTGATGGACCTGCCTATCCATAAGCTCCTGTTCCAGCCCTTTATGGAAAACGCCATCCTGCACGGCTTTGAGGGGGTCAGGCACACCCACCGGCTGGAGATTTCCCTGGCTGCGGAGAACGGCGAATTGCAGGTGACCATCTGCGATAACGGCCGGGGCATGACCGCCGCCCAGTGCGCGGCGCTGGAAAGCGGCGGGGAGGCGGAAGGCGGCAAGCATCATATCGGCGTGAAAAACGCGCTCCAGCGCATGCGCATGTACTATGGGCGACAGGTGCGCATCAAGGTGGAAAGCGAACTGGACGAGGGCACACGGATCATCCTGCGGCTGCCCGTGGGAAAGGAGGAGCAGGCTTGAAAATCGTCATCGTGGAAGACGAGGTGCGCATTCGGGAGGGCATTCACCGCCTCCTGACGAAAACCGACCCTTCCTTTGAGGTCGTGGGCGAGGCCGAGAACGGCCGCGAGGGCGTAGAACTGCTGCTTCGGGAGCGGCCAGACCTGGCGCTGGTGGACGTGCGCATGCCGGAGCTGGATGGCATCGGCATGCTTGAGGCCGTGCAAGCGCAGGGTTTCAAGCCCATGGTCATCGTCCTGAGCGCCTATTCGGATTTCAGCTATGCGCAGCAGGCCATGAAGCTGGGCGCGCGGGAGTATCTGCTCAAGCCCATCGTGGTGGACGAGCTCATCGGCGCGGTCCGCCGCGCCAAGGAGGCGCTCGCCCAACAGACGCTCGCCCGGAGCGGCATGCGTACCCGGGGCGATGTGCTTTCCGCGGCGCTGTATGCCAACGTTCCGCTTTCTTCGGAGGCGCTGGAACAGGTGCACCGGACCTTCGATTTGGGCGAGAATACGCCGTTTGCACTGCTGATGGTCCATCTGGCAGATGACACGGGCTTTCCTGCCGCTGAAAGAATCGCTGCTTTTTCACAGACGCATCTCGGCGGCGAGTTCATGATCCTGCCGCAGGCCATGCAGGGTTGCATTGCCTGCGTCTTTACGGGCTTTGACGGGATGCTTGCCAGGACGCTTGAAAAAAAGCTGCTCTGCTCCTGGAAAACGGATGTGCGCTTCGTGGCAGGGCTGGATTTCTGCACGGGGCTGTCCGAGCTTCGCAAAACGGCGCTCCACATGCTCTCGCTCATGGAATACGGGCTCATCCTGCCGGCGGGCAGGCTGGTTCGTCCCCAGGAGATCGCGGAGCTTGGGCTGGAAGTGCTCAGCTATCCCATTGAGACGGAGAACGCCGCTCGGGCGGCGCTGGCCAAACACGCGCGGACACCGTGCGGGCGCGCCTGCGCGACTTCGGCACCTTCTTTGAAAACGGGGTGCTGTACGCGCCGCGGGAGATCAAGGAGGCGCATGTGCGCTTTGCCCTCTCGCTTCTGGTCATCGCCCAGGAGTTGGGCCGCGGGGAGGACGGACGCCTTTCCCGCCAGGCGCTACTGGACGACGTCATGTCCGCCGTGCACCCCTCCCAGCTCGCCAGCGTGCGCCGCCGGCTGGCCGATTTTCTCTGCGAGGATGCCGGCGAGGAGCGGGAGACGGGCCTCCTGGTCCGCCGCGCAAGGGGCCTGATGCAGACGTTCTTTTCGCAGGGGATCACGCTGGAGGAGATCGCGCGAAAGCTGGGCGTGACGCCCGAATACCTGGGCACGCAGATTCACCGGGAGACGGGGATGACCTTCGGCACGCTGATGAAGCAGCTGCGGGTGGACGAGGCGAGAAGGCTCTTTCTGACCACCGACAAAAAGCTCTACGAGGTCGCCCGCATGGTGGGATATTCCGATGCGAAATATTTTAGCAAAGTATTCCAGAGCATCACCGGCATGCTTCCGGCAGAATGCCGGCGCATGAACAAATGACCTTAGTTTTGTCCCCCTTTTTTAGAAATGCCGCATTGGGAAATGCGGACCACCTTTGGTATCATGATGCCAACAGAATGGAATCCCTTTCCCAATCGACCGCAAGGAGGAAGAAAGACATGAAAAAGCTGCTGGCTCTTGCGCTGACCCTCGTGATGGTGTTGTCCCTGGGCGGCGCCGCGCTTGCCGAAAAGACCGAGGTCAACATCTGGTACTACTGGGAGAGCCTCAAGCATCAGGAGATTCTCAACGGCCTGATCGAGGGCTTTAACGCCTCGCAGGAGGACATCGAGGTCAAGGCCTCCTATGTGCCCTTCGCTGATTTCAAAAAGCAGCTCTCCATCGGCGCGACCGCCGATGTGCTGCCCGATATCGTCATCATCGACAGCCCCGACCATGCCAGCTATGCCGCCATGGGCATCTTCGCGGACGTGACCGGCAAGTTCGACGCCTCCACCTTCTATGAGGGCCCCATCAACAGCTGCACCCTGGACGGCGTGCTCTACGGCATCCCCTTCGGCAGCAACTGCCTGGCGCTGTACTACAACGAGGACATGCTCGCCGCCGCCGGCTGCGAGGTGCCCACCACCTGGGACGAGCTCAAGGACGTGGCCGCCAAGTGCACCGGGGACAACGTCTACGGCCTGGCCTTCTGCAGCCTGCAAAACGAGGAAGGCACCTTCAACTTCATGCCCTGGGTCTGGTCCACCGGCGCCACCTCTTTTGAAATCAACTCCGAAAACGCCATCCGCGCCCTCTACCTGGTCAAGGATCTCATCGAGGCTGGCTCCATGCCCAAGGAAGTCATCAATTGGACGCAGGGCGACGTGATGAACCAGTTCATCAGCGGCAACCTGGCCATGATGATCAACGGCCCCTGGCAGGTACCCACCATGCGCGAGCAGGCCCCCGACCTCAAGTGGAACGTGGCGCTCATCCCCGCCGACGCGCAGAATGCCTCCGCTCTGGGCGGCGAGAACTCCGCGGTGATCGCCGGCGGCAACGAGGAGGCCGCCATCGAGTTCTTAAGCTACGTGACCTCTCCTGATCTGGTCGCCTCCTACATCGACGAGTTCGGCTATATCGCCGCCCGCAGCGACGTGGCTGCCAACCAGTTCGAGGGCGACGAGCTGATGAAGAAGTTTGTCGATCAGATGGCCTATGCCCAGCCGCGCGGACCTCACGCCCGCTGGCCCGAGATCTCCGACGCCATCTCCATGGCCTTCAACGAGGTCATCATCGGCACCCAGACCCCCGAAGATGCCGCGGCCGCTGCACAGGCTGTGATTGACGGCATCATCCAGTAAGACGGCCTCCCAGCCCCGCCGGAGCACACGAGCAGCCCTCGGGTGCTCCGGCTTTTTCACCATTCAGACAAAGAGGTGCTTGTGATGAAAGCGATCCGGCGCTTTCTGCGCTATGACAATCTGGGTTGGCTGTATGTGCTGCCCGCGCTGGTGTACATGCTGGCGCTGACCGGCTGGCCCATCGTGTCCAATATCATGCTGAGCCTTCAGGACGTGACGGTGCGCACCCTCCGCCTGACGGAAAAGCCCTTCGTGGGCCTCGCCAACTATCAAACGCTTTTTGAGGGCGGGGTCCTGACATCAGCCATCTTCAACACCCTGCTCTTCACCGTCCTGTGCCTGGTCTTTCAGTTCGTGATCGGGTTTTTGCTCGCCCTGTTTTTCAACTGTTCCTTCGCTACCGCCAAGTTTGTGCGCGGGCTGCTCATGATGCCCTGGATGATCCCCATCACGGTGACGGCGCTGATCTTCAAGTTCATCTTCGGCACCGACGTGGGCATCCTCAACCAGGCGCTGGTTGGGCTTGGCCTGATCGCAAAGCCGGTGGAGTGGCTCACCCAGCCCGGCACCGCCATGGCCGCGCTGATCGTGGCGAACGTGTGGATCGGCATCCCGTTCAACATGATCCTGCTTTCCGTGGGGCTGAGCACCGTGCCCAGGGAGCTTTACGAGAGCGCCTCCATCGACGGCGCCAACGCCTGGCAGAGCTTCCGCCACATCACCCTGCCGATGATCCGCAGCAGCATCGAATCTGTGCTGATTCTGGGCTTCATCTATACCTTCAAGGTCTTTGACCTGGTGTTTGTGATGACCGGCGGCGGCCCGGTCAACGCCACACAGATGCTCTCCACCTACTCCTACAAGCAGAGCTTCACGATGTTCAAATACGGCGAGGGCGCCGCCATCGCCAACGTGCTGTTTGTGATTTTGATGATCGCGGCGGCTGTGTACCTCAAGTTTGCCTACAACGACGGAGAGGAGGACGCCAGATGAATGCTGCCACCGCCCGTCCGCTCGCGGCCCGCTCCGCCGCCAGCGTGCGAAAGGACGTGCTTTTAAGCGCCTGTTCCATTCTGCTTTTGGTCGTTCTGCTCTTTCCGCTATACTGGATTTTGGCCACCTCGCTGAAAACCGAACAGGAGATCTTCCGTATCCCCGCCACCCTCTGGCCCGAAACCCTCAGCACGGCCTCCTATGCCGCCCAGCTTGAAACCGGCGATTTCAACATGTTCCACTCCTTCGCCAACAGTTTGATGATCTCCCTTTGTGCCATGGGCATCAGCGTGCTTTTGGCCGTCCCGGCCAGCTATGGGATAGCGCGCTACCGTTTCAGCGGCAGGCGCGGCGTGGTGATGGCGTTTCTCGTCACGCAGATGCTGCCGGCCAGCGTGCTGCTCACGCCCATGTTCATCATGTTCCGCGACATGAAGATCCTCAACACCCACTTTGCGCCCATTCTGGCGGATGCGACCATCGGCATCCCCTTTTCGATCCTGATCCTGAAAAACTACTTCGGCTCCATTCCCGCCGAACTGGAGGATGCGGCCAAAATCGACGGCTGCAACCGCTTCACGGCCTTCCTGCGCATCTTTTTGCCCATCACCTTCCCGGGCGTGATCGTCTGCGGCATCTTCTCCTTCCTTTACGCCTGGGGCGATCTGGCCTACGGCATGACCTTCATCACCGAGCAGACCATGCGGCCCATCACGGCGGGGCATCTTCAACTTCATGGGGCAGTACGGCACCAAATGGAGCTATCTGACGGCCTTCGCGGTGGTCACGATCATTCCCGTGGCGCTCATCTTCCTCTTTATGCAAAAATACATCATCAGTGGCCTCACCAGCGGCGCTGTGAAAGGATGACCGGTATGTTCCATGTAGATCAGCAGGGACGGCTGATTCGCCGATTCGGCGGAGAGACGCTGTGTGTGGAGGCGTGGGGCGAGAGTGCCCTGCGCGTGCGTGCCGTGCAGTACGGCTGCGCTTTGGAGGGGCGCGAGGGGGCGCTCCTTGACAGGCCCGGCGGCAAGGCGGAGATCGTCCTCCAGGGCGACACCGCCAGCATCACAAACGGCCGCATCCGCGCCGAGATCACGCGGGGCGGCAAGCTGGTATTCTTCAATCAAAAGGGAGAGCTGCTGCTTGAGGAGTTCGCCCGCAACCGTCGCGACCTGCAAAGCAAGGACTGTTCCGCGCTGGAAATCGAGGGCCGCGAGTTCAAGGGCCTCACCGGCGGCGACTACCGGCTGACGGCCCGCTTCGAGGCCAACCCCGGCGAAAAGCTCTTTGGCATGGGGCAGTACCAGCAGGACTGCCTGGACATGAAGGGCTGCACGCTGGAGCTGGCGCACCGCAATTCGCAGGCCAGCGTGCCCTTTGTGGTGTCCAACCGGGGCTACGGCTTCCTGTGGAACAACCCGGCCATCGGCGAGGTGACCTTCGGCAAGAACCTGACCGTCTGGAAGGCGTGGGCGACCAGGGGGCTGGATTACTGGATCACCGCAGGCGATACCCCCGCGCAGGTTCACGCCTCCTACATGCGGGCTGTGGGCACGCCGCCCGAAATGCCCGAATACGGCCTGGGCTTCTGGCAGTGCAAGCTGCGCTACCTCACGCAGGAGGAGCTGCTCCGGGTGGCGCGGGAATACAAGCGCCGAGGCCTGCCCATCGACGTGATCGTGGTGGATTTCTTCCACTGGCCGCTTCAGGGCGACTGGAAATTCGACCCGGAGTACTGGCCTGATCCCGACGCGATGATCCGGGAGCTGGAGGAGATGGGGATCGCGCTGATGGTGTCCATCTGGCCCACGGTGGACCAGAAGAGCGAAAACTACGAACCCATGTGGAACCGCGGGCTGCTTGTGCACACCGAGCGCGGGGTGAAAACCACGATGGAGTTCCTGGGAAGCTGCACCTTCTTTGACGCCACCAACCCCGAGGCGCGCGACTATGTGTGGCAGACCGCCAAGCGCAACTACTACGACAAGGGCGTGAAGCTGTTCTGGCTGGACGAGGCCGAGCCGGAATACAGCGTTTATGACTTTGACAACTACCGCTACCACCTGGGCAGCAATTTGCAGGTGGGGAACCTTTTCCCGGTCCTGTACGCCAAAGCCTTCTTCGACGGCATGCGCGCCGGGGGCGCCGAGGCGGTGGTCAACCTGCTGCGCTGCGCGTGGGCCGGCTCGGCGCGTTACGGCGCGCTGGTGTGGAGCGGGGATATCGCCTCCAGCTTCCAAAGCCTGCGCAATCAGCTCTCCGCCGGTCTGAACATGGGCATGGCGGGCATCCCCTGGTGGACGACCGATATCGGTGGCTTTCACGGCGGCAATCCGAACGACCCGGCCTTCCGCGAGCTGTTCGCCCGCTGGTTCGCGTGGGGCTGCTTCTGCCCGGTGATGCGCCTGCACGGCGACCGCGAACCGCATGACCGGCCGCCCATGAGCGACCATGGCGGCGGCATGTGCATATCCGGCGCGGACAACGAGGTCTGGAGCTACGGCGAGGAGGTCTACGCCATCTGCCACAAGTACCTGTCCCTGCGCGAGCGGCTGCGCCCCTATGTCCGCGGCCTGATGCAGCGCACGCATGAGACGGGCGAGCCCGTCATGCGTCCGATGTTTTTCGATTTTCCACAGGACAAGGTGTGCTGGGGTCTGGAAACGCAGTACATGTTCGGCCCGGACTACCTCGTCGCGCCAGTGCTGGAGGCGGGCGCGCAGGCCCGGCACATGTACCTGCCCGCGGGCCGCTGGCAAAACATCGACACCGGCGAGGAATATGCGGGCGGCCTGTGGATCGACGCACCCGCTCCGCTGGACGTGATTCCCGTGTTCAAGCGGAGTTGACGAAAAACGCGCTTGCGCACAATAGACCGCGGCCTATTTCTTGGCCGACAGCCAGGGCATGCTTTCAATCGAAAGCGCGCCCTGGCTGTTCTTTTGGAACGCTGCAAACAGACCACGGAAACGGAAAGGTGCCCCCTGTCCAGCGCAGCTATCCCTTTCCCTCTTCTGCAGCGGCAACTTCCAGCATTTCACCCGTCTGGGCATCCACCCAGACCTGATAGTTGTCCAAATACCCGCCGTCGTAGGCGCAGCAACGGAGGTTAAAGAACCAGACGGCCGGTTCTTCGTCGGCCAGCAGTTCGCATTCGACATCGAACCGGCGAAGGGAGGCGTCCGTTTCGCCGTAGCGCTCCTCTAGATGCGACTGCACAGAGGGCCAAAGCGCTTCCGGCGCAAGAAGGCTTGCCTGCTTCTCCTGATACCGGGAAGCATTGATGATACAAAGTGAAGATGCTTCCTGGGAAAACGTGTTTTTCTTCCATAGATGCTGTAGCATGGCCGGACAAAGGCGGTAGGAAACAACGCGCACGACGGGTTCCAGCTCGATTTGAAAGTACGCTCCGTCGCGCTGGGTACCCGTCACATAGGTCAGGGCGCGAATGCTGCCAGTGACCGTGCCTTCATGATTTTCCTGATCGGCCTGTGTAAACGCCTCCAGAGCGTTGGGCACCGAGGGAGCGACAGCATCCAAAAAGGCAAGGGCATAGATGCCCAGCTCGTCCCCGAAGCCCTCGTGCGGCGTCAGCCGCTGCGAAAGCGGCGGCAGGGAGTCCGTGGCCTGATAGGCGGCAAGCTGTCCGTCCGGCAGAAAGACAAAGGTGTAGCGTTTTCCGCTCCCGATGGTGGCAAGCACGCTATAGCCACCCGCAGAAGAAACAACCTCCCAGCGCGCACCGTCCACATCGGTCTGCAAATAGGGGCAGCGGGCCAGGGCCTGCGCGTATGCGACGAGGGATTCGTCTGTGGGGGAGGCTGGCCAGACCGGCAGCGCGATATCTGTAGGAACCGTGCAGGCGGGAAGGCGCGCGGGGTCGTAGTCGTCATAAGGGGCCTGGGCAAATGCGCATCCGGCGGCCAGGGCGAGGCTGGCCGCAAGGCACAGGCAAACCAATCGCATATTCGTCCTCCTTTCATGATGAAAAAACGGAAGCCTCTGTCTATTCAAACGACGGTATCATCCCTTTTTTTCCCGGCGGTGCAAAAGAATGTCCTTGTTTCCATACCGGCAGCCTGCATGTCAGGTGCCGCCACATCCGGCTGTCAATGCAGGAAACGCGACAGCCGGACCTTTTTGTGCTTCTTTCCGTGCGGGAGGCAGGGCAACGCGTCATCCGCAAAGAAAATTTTCCAAAGCGCTGACGATTTCCTGTTCTGAACCGTCTAAAGGGTGTAACGTTACGAAGGGGGTGGGGGAATGGACAAAGACTTCTTTGTGAAGGAGCTGGAGGCGCACCATGCGATGCTCTACCGCGTGGCGTATACCATTTTGCAAAATGACGAGGCCTGCCGCGACGCGTTGCAGGACACGGCGCTTCGCGCATGGGAAAAGCGCCACACCCTGCGCGATGAGCGCTGCTTCCGCACCTGGGTGACGCGCATCCTCATCAACGCCTGCTATGATACCCATCGCAGGTACCGGCGCGTCGTCTTTATGGAAGCGGTTCCGGAGCAGTCCGTGCCGCCGCAGGACCCGGGCCTGGCCATGGCGCTTGAGCAGCTACCCCAGCGCCTGCGCCTGCCGCTGGTGATGCATTATGCAGAGGGCATGAGCTATGCCGAGATCGCCCAAGCGCTTCGACTTCCCCAATCTACCATCCGAAGCCGGCTTCATAAAGGACGGGAAGAACTAAGAAAGGAGCTGGAGGCAGAATGAAACGCGATTTGGAACATCTGGATCTGAAGCGGGCCTTTCGCCCCGTGCCCGAGGCCTGCCACCGCGCGCTGATGGATGCCGCCCGCTCCGTCAGGGAGGAAAAGCCTGTGAAACGCATCTCTTACCGGGCCGCGCTGATCGCGGCCGTCATCCTGATCGCGGCCATGGCGGTGGCCTATGCCGCCGTAAGGCTCGGCTGGATTGAGTATTTCAATCAGCAGTACGGCATTGCCGTGCCCCAGGCGGCGCAGGAGGCGCTTGAGGCCAGCCAGCCCAAGACCTATCAGGTAGGCCCCATGACCTTTACCTACCAACAGCTGCTCACGGATCAGCGCATCGTGCTCAGCTCCGCGCATGTCGGCCTCACCGGCGGCGGAGAGGCGCTCTACGCCAGCGATACCGACGTCTATGACTCCGTCAGCGCCCTCACCGATACCATCGCCAACCGCTACTCCCTCTCCAACTACGAGGAAACATGGCTGGAGGCGGCGCAGGAGCTGGATCTGCCCCTCTACGGCGTTCGCGCGCTGGTGGAACTGCCCCCGGAAAACGACCTGGGATCCGCCATGGAGGACGCCCTGTGGAACGAGGACGGCACGATCGTCTACTTTAACATGCCCATGCTGGCGCCGGGAAGCATGGGCGACGGTCTGAACGCCACGCTGTATATGGCCGTTACGCAGTTTGACCCAGCCACGGGCGAAGCGCTGGAAAAGTGGGAAACGCGGGAAGAGGCGTCCTTGCCCATGGCTCCGCTGCTGGAGGAAAAAACCTACCTGCCGCAGGAGGACGCCGCGTTTGATGGCCTGACGCTGGAAAGCGTGCGTGGCGAGCGGTATGCGACCGGCGTGTACCTTTGCGCCACCTTCACCGCCCCCGATGGAATGACCAAGGAAAAGGCGATGGACGTGCTGCATACCCTGGGCATCTGTGACGCGGACGGCGCGCCGTTGCCGATGGGGCTGAGCCTGTCCATCTGGCCTGACGCGGAGGCGCTGCCCGTGGCGACGCTGGAGGTACCCGCCTCGCTGGAGGCGCTGCCCGATGAAGTGACGGTCGTGGGCGGTGAGGCTATCGTGCATCTGAAGTAACCTGTTTACGCCGGGCGGCCCCGTCCGTCCGGCATTTTGTATCCATTTTGTCGGGAAAGGAGAATTCTGCACAATGAAACGAATCGCCGCGCTTGTGCTGGCGATGGCCCTGCTGGTGACTCAGTCCGCGCCCGCCTGCGCTGCGGTGCGCCCCCTGCGCTTTCTGGTCAACGACAACGGGGAGGTATCGGCCTGGCTCAAGGAGCATGCGCCCGAAATTCCTCATAAAAACCTGCATTTTGACTATGAGTATTCTCCTGGTGAATACGACAGCCTTACCGACCGCCTGCTGGACGAGCTGCAAAGCGGGGACGGCCCCGACCTGTACCTGTTGGACAGCAACGCCTACGACCTGGCCAGGGTGCTGGAAAGCGGCCTTCTGGAGGACTTGAGCGGCGAGGCGGAGATCCGGCATGCCGTTTCCGAGTTGTACGAGCCGTTTCAGCGTCTGGTGAGCGGCGGGGATGGATGCATTTACGGCATGTTCGAAAGCGCCCATGGAGACCCGACGCTGATCGATCCCGCCGCGTGGGAGACGGCAGGGCTGGATACGGCGGACGCGCCTCGGAGCTATGAGGAGCTGCTGGATTTCGCCGAGAAGTGGATGGCGCTGGTAAAGGAGGGGAGCGTGGGAAACGTACGGCTGAACACGATCCGCTTTGCCGGCTACCCAAGGGACGAGCGGCGCTACACCCTCTGGCTGACGGGCCTTCTGTGGCGCTGTTGGGCCATGCGGCAGCAGGCGGCAGGGGAGGCTTTTCGCTTCAACACGCCGGAGTTTATCGCCCTGGCGAACCGTGCCCGCGAGATCGGCCGCGCGCTGGTCCAGACGGAGAAAAAGCCGGGCAACGCCTCGCTTTCGCTCTACATCAACGGCGGGAATGTGCCCTATGGCCCCGAAGATCTCTATACCAACGCCTTTCCCATGCGGCTCACGGCGGATGAGCCCGTCCGCATCAGCGCCTACGGCTTTCTCTACATCGTGCGAAAGGGGAGTCCCTACGCGCAGATCTGCCGGGAGCTGATCGCCGACATGACCGGTCCAGAAGATGGGCAGCCCCGCAAATGCATGCTGTTTCAGAAAGTCGAGGAAAGCCAGTACGGAACACCTGACTTTTCCTATTGCTCGAACGGCGATGTCCTGACCCGTGAGTGGCAGGAGCACTACCGCCCTGAATGGCTGTTTTTCGATGTGGAGCCGTTTTTTCTGGCCCGTCAGGTGCAGCGATCCGAAGGGGCCATGTACAGGTTTGCCGGAGGTGAGCTGACGGCGGAGGCGTTTGCCGCCATGCTGGATGAGATCTGCCGGGGGAAATGAGGGGGCGTACCCAGAATGAAACGGAAAAAAGGAGTGTGTTATATGATGAAACGCATCTTTGCTTTGATGCTGGTCCTGTGCGCGGTCATGCCGCTGTTCCCATCCGCCTGCGCCGAAACGGCCCCCTTCCGTTTTGTGACCAACGCCATCAACCTGGTAGAGGACTGGCTTGAGGAACATCATCCGGACATCGCGTATGAAAACCTTTATAATACAGCTGAATCATGGAGAACGGATGGAGCGCATACCGAGCGGGTGCTCGAGGCCCTGCAAAGCGCGGACGGCCCAGACCTGCTGATGCTGGAAAGTACCCTCTGCGATTTTGGCAAAGTGCTCAAAAGCGGCCTTGTGGAGGATGTAAGCGCCAACGAAGACATTTGCGCCGCCCTTTCGCAGATGTACGAACCGTTTCAGGTATTCGTGACCGGCGAGGACGGCGGCATCTATGGCGTGCTGTATGGCGTGTACGGTTTCGGTATGCATCTCATTCCCTCGGCATGGAAGGCGGCGGGACTGGACACCGCCGACGCGCCTCAAAGCTACGAGGAATTGCTGGACTTCGCCGGTCGGTGGGCTGAAAGGGTGGAGGCAGGCGAGGCGGGCAACATCCGCCTGAACGCGCTCCGCTCCTGCGGCTATCTGATGGATGACCAGCGCTACACCCTCTGGTTGACGGATCTGCTGCTGGATAGCTGGATCATGCGCCGTCAGGCGGCAGGAGAAGCGCTGGTTTTCAACACGCCGGAATTTATCGCGCTGGCCGAACGTGCCCGCGAAACGGGTCGGGCACTGGCCGAAGCGGAAGAGAAGCCCGCAGCGGATTCGCTTTCGCTCTACGATGAGCTTTTCAACGGCGGCACCGGCTACGGCGGCCCGGAGGACCTGTATACCAACGCCTTTCCCATGCGCCTGACCGCGGACGAGTCCGCCCGCATCAAAGCCTATGGCTTTCTGTTCGTCGTGCGCAAGGAAAGCCCTTATGCGGACATCGCCATGGAATTTATCGCCAGCCAGACGCACAAGACCGGCGAGGGGCGCCGCAACAGCAGGCTGTACAAGGATATTCCCGATGGTCAGTACACCCCGCCCGAGGGCATGGACGGCTATGTGCTCACCCGTGAATGGCAGGAGCATTACCGGCCCGAATGGCTGTATTTTTGCACCAATCCCATCCATACGACCGACGCTT
>USFL01000007.1 GCA_900553905.1 uncultured Eubacteriales bacterium
GTTTTTAAGGGCTGGCGTATCCATACTACACAGTACCTCCCATGCTGATGTTCCTGTTCCCCCGGCGAGGGGGATTTGCTTGTGTAACACGTCAGAGAATCGTGCCATTTACTATACCACAGTGCAGAATGATTGTCAATTCTAGGCTGTAGGGGGAGGATGGTGCAACGGCTGTAGAAGAGGAGGATGATGCAATAGGAAGAAGGACGCAGGTCAAAATGAAACCAGAAACAAATGGTGCGGGGCTGTCGCGCAGGCCCCGCACCCGGAAGGTTGAGAGTATCATTAGGGTTATTCTTTGACGGCGCCGCTGGCCATGCCCTTGACCAGAAATCGGGATACGCAGGCGGTGAAGATCACCATGGGCACGATCATCAGCACCGCATAGGCCCCCAGCTGGCCCCACAGGATGCCGTCGTCGGTTTTTACCTGAGCAGAAAGGACCGGAAGCGTTGCCGCATCTGTCATGGTCAGCGCCATGGGGATCGTCAGGTTGTTCCAGGACAGAGAGAAGGAGAAGATGCTTGTGGCCGCTATACCTGGCGCCGTCAGCGGCAGAATGACACGGCGGAAGGCCTGAAAGCGCGTGCAACCGTCAATGGCCGCAGCTTCTTCAAGGTTTTCCGGAATGCCCTTAAAGAAACCCTGCAGCAGCCACGTAGAAAGGGGAATATCCAGCGCAATGAACGGCAGGATCAGACCGGTGAGCTTATCATACAGCCCCAAGCGGGACCACAGCATGTACAGCGGTACCACAATGGCGATAGGAGGAATCATGCGCATCCCAAGGATCAGGTAATTGATGCCCATCCTGTGCCGCACGCGCAGCCGGGCCAGCGAATAGGCCGCCAGACACGACAGCGCAAGCGCCGCGGATACGCTGACGAGCGTGACGATCACCGAGTTTTTCAGCACGGCCGTAAACGGCAGATAATTGACTTGGCCGGTGAAAATCTGGGCGTAGTTCTCCAGTGTGGGCTGAAAAAACAGCGTGTTTTTGGTTGCGTCGGCGGCGGAGCGAAACGAGAGCTGCGCGATGTAGAGAATAGGCAGCAGCACCGCTGCACAAAGCAAAAGGGAAACTGTCACGTGATAGAGCGAAGCGAGTTTTTTTCTCACGGCGACCCCCTCTTTTATCAGATGATCACATTGCGACTTTTTAGCAACTCCTGCAGCTCGCCCACAGGAACGTCCTGTACGGCAATATCGCGCAGGGCGGCCATAGCCGCAGCAGCTCCGGCGGCTTCACCGGTTACCATGCAAACGGGCTCGCCGCGTACGGAACCCAGCGCGTCACGGTCCACGGAGATACAGCGCCCGCCTACCACCAGATTGCCAACCTTCGGGGAGATCAGCGCGCGGTAGGGAATATCCGCACCGATGGGATTGGGGGCCTCGGTCCATTTGCGGCCGCCGGAGATTTCGTCCTGCTTGCCACCACCGGTGGAATGCACGTTCATGGCGCGGCCCGTGCGGCCGATGCTGTCCTCAAAATGGGCGTTGGTCATGATATCCTTATGACAGAAGGTATATACGCCGTCCAGACGGCGGCTTTCCCTGGTCCCAAGCTGTGAGGCTGTATAGAGGCAGTAGCAGTTCTCGAAGCCGGGCACGTACTTGCGCATGAAAGCCAGAATGCCAGGAAGCTGGTTGGTGCGAATGTCCATCTCCGCCCGGCTCCAGTCGTCGCCGTTGGTCAGGTCGATGCCATACGCCATATCCACCAGCAGCTTGCAGGTATTGGCGGGAAGAACGCTGGTCTGAATGTCGAAAATAGGAATGGCAATTTCGTTTTCACAGCCCAGGGGCATGGGATAGACGTGATCCTTGCCCGCACTTACCAAAAGTTTGTGCAGGCCCATGAGCGCGATGGGCGCACCCGCATCAAACAGCTTCTGCCATTTTTCAGGATCACCGATGTCCAGATCATCCGGATTTTGCTTGTAATAATCCAGAAGCTTCTGCAGATCCACATCCCCCAGGACCATATAGATGGTCAGTGGCATGCAACGGCGGTTTTCGTCCGTCCCCATGTGGAAGCCGGCACCCGACCATTCAATCAGGTCACCGTCGCCGGAAGCATCGACAAAGGCTTTCGCATAGATATGCGTTTCGCCGGACTTGTTGGCCACCTTGATATATTCAATCCGGTTGTGGTCCATTTCCAGACCAAAGGCGATGGAATCCAGCAGGACGTCCACGCCGCTTTCCTGACACATTTTAAAGAGAATTGGAATCAGCGCTTCGGGGTCAAACTCCACGCGCATGGGCGGATCGTCGATATCCGTATAGGCGGCGCCCGCCTCCTTCAGACGGTTGCACATCTCTAGGGCGATGCCTTTCACCACCAACGGCGTATGCTTGTCGGTCATCAGCATGGAGCCGGGTCCCTTGGAATAGTGCCCCTGATGGACGCGCATGCCGTGAAAGCCAGTGACCAGCCCGCCGGTCATCATGCCGCCCAGATAGGAGTGCTTCTCGATGATGAGCGTTTTGGCCCCGCTGCGGGCGGAGGCCAGGGCGGCGCCAATTCCTGCGGGGCCGCTCCCTACCACGACTACGTCATATGTTTTGATACCTACAGACATGTTATTTTTCCCCTTTCATCGTCAGTTTTGTGTATAGCACGCTCAGACAGAAGGTAATCACGATGAGCAACCAGCTAAGCGCAGATGCATAGCCGACATTGTATTTTGTGAACGCTTCCTTATAGAGCTCCAGCGCATAGAATTGCGTATAGTTGGCCGGTCCGCCGCCGGTAAGCACATAAGCGATGGGAAAATTGCGCAGGGCGAAGGTGGTACGGAAGATGAGAGCGACCAGCAGCACGGGTTTGATCAGCGGAATGGTGATGCGTGTGGCGCGCTGCCAGGCATTGGCACCATCGATGACCGAAGCCTCCATGATGTCTACGGAGACGCTTTGCAGACCTGCCAGCACGTTCAGCACCACAAAGGAGGTATTGATCCATACATCGACCACAAGGACGGAGGTAAAAGCCCAGTCCTTGCCCAGCCAGACCTGCCTGGCGCCGTTGCCGAATACCGCTGCCAGCACTTCGTTGACAATGCCACGGTCATAGTTGAGCATCAGCTTAAACACCAGTGCAATAACGGTAGGAGAAAGCATCATGGGAAGCAGCACCACAACGCGCACAAATTTGCAGCCTCTGAAATCCGTATTGAGGAACATGGCGATCAGAAACCCCAGCAGCATTTCGATGCCCACGCTCAGAACGGTAAACTTGAGCGTAAGCCATATGGAATGCCATACCTCGGTGTCCTGAAAAATCTGCATATAGTTATCCAGCCCAAGCCAGTGGATACGGCGCGGAACCAGGTTCCAGCGCATCAGGCTGGCCACTACGCTGAAGCCCAGCGGCACAAGCAATACGGCGCCCAGCATGAAAAACGCGGGGTAAATATACCGCATGGCATAGCGGTGATCGGAGAGCATACGCCGGTTTCGCATAATGTTTCCCTTTCAGAGTCGTATATGCGGACGCACCAGGCGGGGAATACCCCCGCCCGAAGGCGCTTTCCGCGGTCGGAGGTTCGCGCTTTTATCGATAGGACTCCAGAATGTCCAGGCAGTTTTGCTCGCAGGCAGCCAAGGCGTCTTCCACCGTCATGTCGCCCAGACAGGCTAGCTTGATGTACAGGGCGATCTCCTCCTGAATGTCGTTAAAGTATACCTTCTGGGGACGGGGCGTAGAGACTTCCAGCGCCAGATTCATGTTTTCCGCCTGCGGAATGACCGCCAGATATTCGGGCGCGTCATAGATGTCGGCGATGGTGGGAGAATTGCTGTTTTCCGTAGCCAGACGCAGCTGTTCGTCATAGGACCCGATAAACTCCACAAAGGCTTGCGCCGCTTCTTTATTGGAGGAATACCTGCTGATGCCAACGGCCCAACCGTCTACGCAGGCGACGCCGCTTTCCAAGGAGCCGTCTTCGGGGCCGGGCATAAAGGGCAGCACAGCCCATTTGCCATAGCCGTCGCTATCTTCTACGTTGACGGAGGGATAGCGGCTCGTCCACAGCAGGCCCATATCCGCCTGGCCGGCTTTCATGGAGTCCACCTGCTCGTTGAAAGAGTAGTTCAGCACATCGGGCGGACAGCAGTCCTGCACAAATTTCACGAACATTTTGGTGGCTGCAATGGCCTCGGGACGGGTCAATCCCAAACCATCCTCTGTTTCATTCACGATATAACCGCCGTAACAAATCAGATATTCATACCAGGCTTTAACTACGTTGCTGGGTTCGACCAACCCCATGGACCAGCCATATTTGCTGTTTTCCTTGTCGGTCATCTTCAGAGCCAGCTGATATACGTCCTCCCAGGTGCGGAGGCTGGCGGGGTCCACGCCGAGCTCTTCCAGAACGTCCTCGCGATAGGTGATCACGTCGCCTCCCATGCGCACAGGAATACCATAGATCACGCCGTCGACGGCAAAGGTATTCAGCATGCCCGGTATGAAAGCGTCCAGCATGGACTGGTCCAGCTCCAGGGGCTCCAGATAATCCTTGAGGAGGGGGACCCAGGGGTCATTGATGGCTACGATGTCAATGTCGTCCGTTCCGTTGGAAAGGGAGAGAATCTGCTTTTCATACACTTCGTTAAGTGAGAAGAGCAGGACCTCGGCCTCGATGCCCGTTTCGGCGGTGAAGCGTTCGGCGGCGGCTGCAATGGCTGCACCGGAACCGCCTGCACTGAAGAGCATGGTGATCTTTTGCGGCTCGCTCTCTGCGATAGAACCGATGGGGAGCATGGCCAAAAGCATCACGAGAATCAGGAAATGGATGATGGCGCGGACGGCAACAGGGGTACGCTTCATAACTTTCATTCCTTTCTTCGTTTTTCTCCAAGCGGCGTTCAGCCTGTGCCTTTATGATAAAACAAAGCCATCAGAAAGGAGGAACAAATTAGCGCCCTTTCTGCGAGGAAGGGAACAGATTCTAACTTTTTTTGATGGATGAAGAATAGAAAGCGCGCGGAATCACAACTCAACAATATCGTCGGGATTGGATTTTTCCGTGCGTATGGCCAGAATTTCGCCGGAGGGGATCTGGTTGCGGCGGCGATATTCCGAGGGCGTTACGCCTTCGTGCTCACGGAAGCAGCGGGAAAAATGCTGCCGGCTGGAAAAGCCGCATTCCAGCGCGATTTCGATAATGGGAAACGATGTGCTGCACAGCAGCCGGCGCGCCTTTCGCACCCGATACTGGACCAGGTATTCCATCAGGCTCATATGCATGCGCTCCTTAAAGATGCGCTGCAAGTAAGCGGGATGAAGCCCCACCTCGTTGGCAACGTCTGCCACATGCACCACCTCGGTACAGTGTCCTTTCAAATATGCGATGGCACAGTTAACATAACGATCATAACGGGGCTCTATGTTCTGCTGGCATAAATACGCAATTTCAACCAGCATTGTCTGAAGCATCAGCTTTGGTACAGCTGAGAGATCTGGCTTTTTTCTGCAAAAATCAAAGCAGAGCAGCACTTCGGTAAGGGTGTTGATCAGCATGGCGTTCAGATCGGCAGCATGCACAAACAACGTGGGGTTGCAAAGCATCTGATAGGCTGATTCGCTGATTTCCCTAAGCTGTCGCAGCGATAAAATGGCTTCTTCCTCTCCGCAGGGATAGAGCATCAGATGCACCATGTGGCAGTGATCCACTTCACTGATGGATAAACGGTGAGGTTCCAGAGAAGACAGAAAGACAAATTCGCCGGGATTCACATCAATTCTGGTCGGTTTGCGCCCGTGCATCAGCACTACGTGCGCGCTGCCGGAGATGATGTAAAACAAGCTCCACCCCCGATGCTTGTGGATGCGTTTATCATACAATCTTCGTTTGCATTTGCAGCAAAAAAGAAGTTTGAGAAATCCCAATTCGTTCATTTATGATTCCTCCAAAGAAGCCGTGCAGATGATGAGCTGTGGGCTGGCTTTCATACGAAAACAGACAAATGCTATGCTTGGAGACCTCTTTCACGACAGGCTGACGCTGCTTGGTTCTGCTATTATACCATCGGCGCTTCGCATCTTCAACCCAATGTATGAATGTGGAAAGTCCAAAAGATTCATTTTAGCCTGCGTTCTTCTCCCTATTGATTATTCCCTCCGTTCCAGCGTATAATATCATCGGTATATTTTGCAAGCGCATTTTGCTTCGGGCGAAGCGAAGCCGCGCCATCTGACGAGACGGGGGATCAAGGATGACCGTACCGCATATCCGGGATTATCAGGGCAAGCGCATCCACATGATCGGCATCGGCGGGTCCAGCATGAGCGGGCTGGCGCAGATGCTCAAGGAAAAGGGATACATCGTTTCCGGGTCGGACAATCTGGAAACCCATACGACCCGCCACCTGCAGGACGACCTGCACATTCCCGTCACAATCGGCCACCATGCCGAAAACGTGCACGGCGCGGATCTGGTGGTTTACACCGTGGCCATTTTGCCCGACAACCCCGAACGCGTGGAACTGGAACGCCTGGGCCTGCCGTCCATCGAGCGGGCCACGCTGCTGGGCCAGCTGATGGAGGGGTTTGACACCGCCATCGGCGTATGCGGCGCCCACGGCAAGACCACCACCACCTCCATGCTCTCCCAGGTGCTCATGGAATGCGGCATGGACCCCTCCATCCACATCGGCGGGTCGCTGGACTTCATCGGCGGCAGCACACGCATCGGCGGGAGCGGCATGTTTGTGGCCGAGGCGTGCGAGTTCAACGCCAGCTTCCTCCACCTGCGCCCCACGGTGGCCGTCGTGCTCAACATCGACGCCGATCACCTCGACTTCTACCGCGACATCGACCATATTGAAGAAACCTTCGGCAAGTTC
The DNA here is from genome assembly GCA_900553905.1 of uncultured Eubacteriales bacterium. Classification (GTDB taxonomy): domain Bacteria; phylum Bacillota; class Clostridia; order Christensenellales; family Aristaeellaceae; genus Limiplasma; species Limiplasma pullistercoris. The sequence goes on from USFL01000007.1 coordinate 6,859, forward strand.
CTCGCTCTCCTGCCCCCCGACGGCACCGCTATTGGCAACGGCGACGACAAGCGCATCATGCGCCTGCTGTCCGCGCTGTCCGTGCGGCGGCTCACCTTCGGCCTGGGCGAGGGATGCGACTATACGCCGGGCCGCCTGACCTATGACGAATACGGCCATGCCTCCTTCGGCCTGTGCTTCCATGGCGATGTGCTGGGGCATATCGCCCTTGAGGTGCCGGGCGAGTTCCAGGTCTACAACGCCCTGGCCGCGCTGGCCTGCGCCCACAGTCAGGGCGCGGATATGGCCATGGCCTGCCACGCCATGAACGAGTTCAAGGGCGCGCACCGCCGCTTCGAGCTGACCGGAGAGGTGGAGGGCGTCAAGCTCTACCACGACTACGGCCATAACCCCACCGAGATGCGCAACGTCCTCTCCGTGGCCCGCCTTCAGCCGCACGGCCGCCTCTGGGCCGTGATGCAGCCGCACACCTACAGCCGCGTCAAGCGCCTCTTTGACGACTACCTCACCTGCACCCAGGCCGCCGACTTCACGCTGGTCACCGACATCTACGCCGCCCGCGAGAAGGACCCCGGCGACATCAAGGCCAGCCAGATCGTCGAGGGCATGCGCGCCCATGGCGTCAATGCCGTGCACACCCCCACCTTCGACGATACCGAAGCCTACCTGCGCGCCCACTGGCAGCCCGGCGACCTGGTGCTCACCATGGGCTGCGGCAACATCAACCAGCTCAACGACCAGATCTGGGAACACGAACAAGCAAAGGAGACAAACGCCAAATGCTGACCCTCACCGACATCTCCCTCCAGTTTGCCGGCGATCTGCTCTACAAGCACGTAGACCTCATCTTCCAGCCCGACCACTGCTACGGCATCATCGGCGCCAACGGCGCGGGCAAATCCACGCTGCTTCGCATCATCTCCGGCGAGCTTGCGCCCACCACGGGCAGCGTGTCCATGCGCAAGGAGGACCGCATGAGCGTGCTGGAGCAGGACCACTTCAAGTACGACGCGTTCCCCGTGATGGACACCGTCATCATGGGCAACCGCCGCCTCTACGACATCATGAAGGAAAAGGACGCGCTCTATGCCAAGCCGGATTTCAGCGACGCCGACGGCGAGCGCGCGGCGGAGCTGGAGGGCGAGTTCGCCGAGATGAACGGCTGGGACGCCGAGACCGAGGCGGCCCAGCTTCTCAACGGCATCGGCATCCCCACCGAGCTGCACTACGCCCAGATGGCCAGCCTCGACGGCCGCCAGAAGGTGAAGGTGCTGCTGGCGCAGGCGCTGTTCGGCCACCCCAACATCATTCTGCTGGACGAGCCCACCAACGGCCTGGACGTGGAGAGCACCGAATGGCTGGAGGACTTTCTGGTGGACTGCGACGCCATCGTGATCGTCGTCAGCCATGACCGTCACTTCCTCAACGCCGTGTGCACCAACATCGTGGACGTCGATCATGAGACGTGCAAGATGTACGCCGGCAACTACGATTTCTGGTACGAGTCCTCCACGCTCATGCAGCAGCTCATCCGCAACCAGAACAAGAAGCGCGAGGAAAAGATCAGGGATCTGCAGGAGTTCATCCGCCGTTTCAGCGCCAACAAGTCCAAGAGCCGTCAGGCCACCAGCCGCAAAAAGGTGCTCGATTCCATCCAGCTGGAGCAGATGCCCGCCTCCAGCCGCAAGTACCCCTTCGTGGGCTTTGAGCCCGAGCGCGAGGCCGGCAAGGACATCCTCTTCGTGGATGGCATCAGCAAGACCATCGACGGCGTGAAGGTGCTCGACAACGTGACCTTCACCGTCAAAAAGGGCGACAAGATCGCCTTTGTGGGCGACAACGAGGCGGGCGCGACGGCGCTGTTCCGCATTCTGGTGGGCGAGCTCAACCCCGACGAGGGCAACTTCCGCTGGGGCGTGACGATCTCCCAGAGCTATTTCCCCAAGGACAACACGCGCTTTTTCCAGGACTTTGACGGCACGCTCATCGAATGGCTCAGCCAGTTCTCCCATGACACCACCGAAACCTATCTGCGCGGCTTCCTGGGCCGCATGCTCTTCAGCGGCGACGACGTCTACAAGCCCGCCAAGGTCCTCTCCGGCGGCGAAAAGGTGCGCTGCATGCTCAGCCGCCTGATGATGAGCAAGGCCAACGCCCTGATTCTGGACCAGCCCACCGACCACCTTGATCTGGAGAGCATCACGGCGCTGTCCAACGGCCTGCAGGCCTATCCGGGCAACCTGTTCTTCGCCTCGCACGACCATCAGTTCATTGATGAGATCGCCAACCGCATCATCGAGTTCCCCCTGGGCAAGCCCGGCTGTCTGGATTACGAGGGCAACTTCGAGGACTTCCTGCAGTGGAAGCGGGGGCGCGCATGAGCGGGCCCAGGCCGGGCGTGTACCGGCATTTCAAGGGCAACCTCTACCAGCTGATCTGCACCGCCATTCACTCTGAAACGCTGGAGCGCATGGCCGTCTACCGCCAGCTCTACGGCGACCGCACCGTGTGGGTGCGCCCGCTGTCCATGTGGGACGAGCCCGTGGAACGCGACGGCTACTGCGGCCCGCGCTTCACCTGGGTGCGCGAGAAGGAATAAAAAACCAGCCCGGCGTTTCCATCGGGAAATGTCGGGCTGGTTTTTTCAATATCCATATCGTTTGCGTTTGGCCGCGAAGCAGGCCGCCGCGACCGCCAGCGCCAGCGCCTCGGCTGCGGGCACCGCCAGCCACACGCCGTCCAGCCCCATAAGCCGGGGCAAAACGAGCACCGCCGCCACCTGGAACACCAGCGCCCGCAGGAACGAAATCAACGCCGACACAGCCCCATTGTTCAGCGCGGTAAAGAACGCCGAGCCGAAGATGCCCCCGCCCGCGAACAGGAAGGATAGCGAATAGAGCATGAAGCCGTGCCGCGTCATGGCCAGCAGCGCCTCATCGTAGCCCACGAAGAGGCGCGCCAGAGGGAGCGCGAGCGCCTCGGCCAGCGCCGTCATGGCCGCGCTCATTGCCGCGATGATTCCCAGGCTCCGGCGGAGCAGGCCCCGCAGCTCCGCCCGGTTGTCCGCGCCGAAATGGTAGCTGATGACCGGCGCGCTGCCGATGGAATAGCCGATGAACACGCCCAGGAAGATGAAGTTGACATACATGATCACTCCGTAGGCGGCCACGCCGTCCTCCCCCGCCAGACGGATGAGCTGGAAGTTGTAGAGCATATTGACCAGCGAGAGCGAGAGATTGGTCATCAGCTCGGAGGAGCCGTTGGCGCATGCCTTGCCCAGCGCGCGCAGGTCCCACGCGGGGCGCGACAGCCGCAGCAGGCTTTGATTGGGCGAAAGGAAGTACACAAGCGGAATCCCTCCGCCCACCAGCTGGCTGATGGCCGTGGCCGCCGCAGCGCCCTCCAGCCCCCAGCCGAAGCCCATGATAAACAGCGCGTCCAGCGCCATGTTGGTCACCCCGGCCGCCACCGTGACCATCAGGCCCAGCCGCGGCCGCTCGGCCGTGATAAAGAAGCTCTGGAACACGTTTTGCAGCATGAAGGCGCCCGTGGCGGGCAGCAGAATGCCGCCATAGCGCACGCAGTCCTCCAGCATCGCCCCCTGTGCGCCCAGCGCCCCGGCCGCGGGCCTGAGCAGCGGCATGCCTGCCGCCGCGACCAGCGCGCCCATCGCCAGGGTTACCACAATCAGCATGGAAAACAGCCCGTTGGCCCTTTCCCGCTTGCCCTCGCCCAGCGTTTTGGCCACCAGCGCGCTTCCGCCCGTGCCGATCATGAAGCCCAGCGCGCCGAAGGCCATCAGAAACGGCATGATCAGGTTGATCGCCGCAAACGGCGTCTTGCCTACGAAGTTGGACACGAAAAAACCGTCCACCACGCCATAGATCGAGGTAAAGATCATCATCACGATGGAGGGCAATGTGAAGCGCAGAAGCCTTCGGCAGGTGAAGTGGTCCGAAAGACGAATCTTCATGCCCTTCCTCCGTTCTGCGGGCCACGCAGCGCTTCCACCTGTGCGCGCAGGTCCTCCAGGTATTGACGGCTCAGGCGCAGATACGCGTCCCGGTCCGCCTCCGTCCATCCGTTCCAGATGGCTTCCTCGGCGGCGGCCACCGGGGCCACGCGCTCGCGGCACAGTTCCTCCCCCGCCTGCGTCAGGCGCACGGGACGGCTGCGGCCCGCGCCTGTTTCCAGATACAAGATCCCCTCCCTCTCCAGGGAACGCAGGGCGGAAGCGACCGTCTGGCGGCTCATGCCGCACAGCCGCGCGATCTCCGAGGGGTACAGCTTCCCCTCCGCCATGTGTACGGAATAGAGAATCTGCATCTCGCTGTCCGCAAGGCCCATTTTGACCGACGCATCATGATACGCCCCGTTAATCTCGCCAAGGATGTGCATCAGCTGCTTCCACCGCATGTCGCGCGGCATACGTGTTCTCTCCCTCCATGTACGAAATCGTACTTGCATTGCAGTATAGTAAGATTTCGTACATGTGTCAAGCCCCCTCGGCGCACCGCAGGCCGGCGTTTATGTTCGGTTCTCCGGTCCGTTGGCGCCCTGCTGCCCGGACTCCCCGTGCTTCCTGTCGCAGCAGCCCTTCATTTTGGGACGGGATTTTTCCATGCGGGTCAGGCATCCGGTTTTCCCGGTTTCCTGTTGGCCTGCGGGCGGCTGACGCTGATTGGAAAGGCCCAGCAGATAGTCGGTGGTGGTTTGATACCCTATGGCCAGCGCAATCAGTACTTGGGTGGGTACATCCACCTTTCCGTTTTCGTAATCACTGTAGGTTTGTTGTGAGCAGCGCAGGTATTCCGCCAGCTGGCGCTGCTTTAAGTCGTGGTCTTCGCGAAGGTCCCGGATCCTTCGGTATACCATGGCCATGCCCCCTCGTTGACCGGATGCTATTATTATCCTTACCGAAATATTCGGTATTGACTTTTACCGAAATTTTCGGTAAACTGTGCTTTGAAAGGTATCGTGCACGTCTACCTTTGGATCGTTCAACTTAATACAATTCAAATCTGCCAAAGAGGAGGATTCGTGTGAAAAAACTGTGTGCCATTCTTTTGGCGCTTGTCCTGCTGCTGGGGCTGGCCGCCGCTCATGCCGAAAGTGAAGATCCCTACATCTTTGCTTTCGAGGAACCGTCCGTGGTCACGATTGGAGACTATCAGGTCAATAAAATCTGGGTGGATATGATCCCCGTGTATTACATCACCCCCGAAGGCTATCAGGATGGGGATGATATGAAGATCTGCATCTTCCTCTCCGGTCTGTCGGGCAACAAGGAGTCCCTGGTGACCACGTATGCCAAGTACATTCTGGAAAACGGGTACACCGCCGTGTTCTTTGATCACTATCTCCACGGGGAGCGGGCCAACATCTACGACCCAGTCACCTCTCTGACCGCCAGTGAGGAGGATGTGGCCGCCCTGAAGACCCAGATTCTCACCACCTGCTTCAAGAACATGTACCGTTACGGCTGGGAGATCCTGGGCAACACCTCGCTTGATACGCTGCGCGTGCTGGACTACTTCTACGATCATTTCCCGGTGGTAGAATCCGTCATGGGCGGCCACTCCATGGGCGGCGACACCTCGCTGGTGGTGGCCGGACTGGACGACCGCATCAACCGCATCCTGTGCGTGGTCACCGCGCCTGACTGGCTGCGGCCCGGCATGCATCATCTCAATGGCTACGGCGACACGGCGGTTCCCAGCGATCCCGGCGAGCCCGATGGCAAGTCCACCTGGTATTTTGACAGCTTCTCGCCCAGCGTAAACCTGACCCGTTACGACGACGGTGATCTGGATGCGATGTTCGTCTGCGGCGAGCTGGATTCGCACATCAACCCCAACTGGGTCTACACCTTCCGTGAAAACGTGTACCGTATCAATCCCGAGGCCGGCCAGAAGCTGGGCATCTGGACCAACATGGGCGCGGGCCATGCCTCTCCTGCCGACGAGGACCTTGCCAAGCTCTTTGCCTGGCTGCTCAGCGGCGAGGAGATGGAAGGCGCCAAGTTCCTCACCGGCGATGATCAGGCCTGGAACCGCGACTACTACCACACCATGGATACGCTGCCCGCGGGCTATTGATTCCGGCGTGTTTTCGGACGGCGGATGCCTCTGCCTCCGCCGCCCCTTCTCTGTCTCTTTTTGGAAAAAAATTTTTTTGACGACACAGAAAAGGAGTTTTTATGGCTATGAAGAAATGGATTTCCCTTTTGCTCGGCGCGCTGCTGCTGCTTGGTTCGGCCAATGCTGCGCTGGCCCAGGAAAATGATTGGATTGAGGTGGATTATCAGACCCATTTCATCAAATGGGACGGCGTAACCACCGAAGAGGACTTTACCGATGAGGCTTTCGACGCCCTGACCAAGACCACCGTTTACCAGAGCGACTCCTCACCCACCGGCTTCAAGGTCACCTTCCGCTTCTACGGTCCCGAATATGAAACCGTGGAAGTGGCCGGAGAATGGTATTATTCCGAGCCTTACTACTCCTCCCAGAACAGCGCCGCCAAAATTCATCCCAACGACTGGTACAACGGCTGCCTGATTCATACCGACGATGTCAATCCCGTGCGTCCCTTTGACCAGATGACGCTGAACGAGGAGACCGGCTACTGGGCCTATACCATGCCTCTGGCCAGCGGCACCTACTGCTACCAGTTCCGCCTCAATGGCGAAACCACCATTTCCGACCCGCAGAACCTGCCTACCGAATACCGCGGCAAGGAATCCTACAGCCAGGTGCTCGTGCCCTACGACGCGGAAAAACAGAGCCTCAGTCCCGACTACTCCCTCTATCAGGACAATTGCGCCAACCACGGCACCATTCAGTTTGCCGAGGTACCTTCCCCCACGCTGGGCTACGATACGCCCATCGCTATCTATCTGCCCTACGGTTACGACCCCGACCGCGCCGAGCCTTACAAGTACGTGATTCTTGGGCATGGCATCGCCGGTTTTGAAAGCAACTGGCCCTCGCAGGGCATGCTGGGCAACATCACCGACAACCTGATTGACCAGGGGCTGGTGGAGCCGATGATCGTCATTGCCACAAACAACCGCGACAGTGACGGCGTCTACTTCTACAGCACCGTCAACGCCGATGGAACCCGCATCACCTCCATCGACGGCGAACCGGAAAGCAATGCCGCCTCCTCCGCCAACCCCAGCTATACCAAGCAGATCTCCCAGGCCCAGCCCTATTTCATGGACGAGCTGATTCCCTGGCTGGAAAGCCACCTCAACGTTTCCACCGATCCCCAGGACCGGGCCTTTGCAGGCCTGTCTGCCGGCGCGATGTGCACCTTCAACATGTACATCTCCAATCCGGAGGACTTCGGCTACTTCTATTGCATGAGCGGCGCCAACGACAATCCCACCCAGTACGACCTGACCCGTCCCGGGCTGAAAACCCCGTCGCTGACCTTTGGCGTGGGAATTTACGACCGGCTGTTCTTCTCGCAGGTCAATCCCACCCAGAACGCGCTTGCGGCCGAGGGCGTTTCCTTCACCAATTACTACGCTTTCGGCGCCCATCGCTGGCATGTATGGCGTGAGCTGTACATCGACATGTGCACCCGCGTGCTGTGGAAATAGGCTTTTGCGACCGTCATACCGCGCCCGCCCGGCTTACGGGCGGGCGCATATCCGGCCGGTACACGAGAGGCGCAATGGTGAGGCACGGCACGGGCGAGATCGACCTCTTTCCCTGCGCCGGATCTTTCAGGCCGGCAGTGCGAGCACGCCTTCCACACCCACGCCCTGAACACGCTGTTTCTTTCCTGTATTGCTTGCATTGCACCCTATCATAACCCCTTGTGCTTTTTCGTAATCTATGTTACAATGGCAACCAGTCTTAGAGTTTCTCTCCAATTTATATTGCCATTGGAAATGCGCCCGGCGGTATTGTCAAAATGATCTGGTCGCTTCTTTCGCCGGGTCTTCGCAGGGTCGCGGAACGCTTCAAGCCGACCAGAGGCGCGCCCACGCCTCTGTCATGGTAAATCATCCATATCTTTCAGGAGGTGTCCCCGAATGACTGGTATCCCACTGGTAATCGCATTCGTCATCGCAATCATCCTCATGATCGTCGCGATCTCCAAATGGAAGATCCATCCGTTCCTCTCCATCATGAGCGTGTCCCTGCTGCTGGCCATCGTCGCCGGCATTGACCTTGCGCAGATCGCGGACGTGATCGGCGCGGGCTTCAGCGGCACGTTTACCTCCATCGGCATCGTCATCATTCTGGGCGCGATGGTCGGCACCCTGCTGGAAAAGACGGGCGCGGCCCTCAAGATGGCCGACTGCGTCGTTAAGCTCGTGGGCAAGAAGCACCCCGAGGCCGCCATGATCATCATGGGCTGGATCGTGTCCATCCCCGTGTTCTGCGACAGCGGCTTCGTCATCCTCAACCCCATCCGCAAGGCGCTGGTGCAGCGCACCCGCAAGTCCTCCGTGGCCTGCACCGTGGCGCTTTCGATGGGCCTGTACATTTCCCACTGCTTCATCCCGCCAACCCCCGGCCCCATCGCGGCGGCGAACACGCTGTTTGGCGTGGGTGGCCTGGGCACGGACGTCAACCTCCTGCTGGTCATGGCCATCGGCGCGGTGTGCTCCATCCTGCCGCTGATCGCCGGCTACATCTTCGCGCTCTTCATCGGCAAAAAGGTCAAGGCCAAGGATGAGCCCACCAACGCCGAGGCCATCGGACAGACCTACGAGGAGCTGGTGGCCAGCTACGGCAAGCTCCCCGGCGCGTTCATGTCCTTCGCCCCCATCGTGGTGCCGATCATCCTGATGGGCGTGGCCAGCGCGTTCAGCATGGCCGGCTCCAATCCCGCGATCATCGTGTTCCTGGGCAAGCCCATCATCGCGCTGGCCGTGGGCCTGATCCTGGGCGTTATCCTCATGGCCCAGTCCGGCAAGATGGGCGAATTCTACGCCCTCACGGACGATACCCTCAAGACCGTCGGACCCATCCTGTTCGTGACCGCCGCGGGCGGCGTGCTGGGCAAGGTGATCGCCACCACCGATCTGGTCAACTTCATCACCGCCCATGCCGCCACGCTGGAAAGCCTGGGCCTGTTCTTCCCGTTCCTGCTGGCCGCCATCCTCAAGACGGCGCAGGGCAGCTCGACGGTTGCCATCACCACCAGCGCGGGCATTATCGCTCCGCTGATGATGACGCTGGGCTTTGCCACTCCGCTGGACGCGGCGCTGGTCGTCGTGGCCATCGGCGCGGGCGCCATGACCGTCTCCCATGCCAACGACAGCTACTTCTGGGTGGTCACCAACTTTGGTGAGATGGAGCCCCAGGACGGCTACAAGACGCAGACGCTGGGCACGCTGATTATCGGCATCGCGGCCATCATCAACGTGCTGATCGTCTCCGCCATCTTCTAAGGCGGCATCCCCTCCGGGCCGCGGTCCCCCGCCGCGGCCCGCATTCTGTTTCTCGCAATGGAGGCTACCGAAATGAACCAAGATGCAAAACACATTCTCGACGCCGCGCTGCGCGATGCGCTTCCGGGCGCGGCCGTGGGACAGGCTTTGGATCAGATCGTCTTTCAGCCCGGAGGGCGGCTGATTCTGGTCGCAGCAGGCAAGGCGGCCTGGGAAATGGCCCGCGCAGCCCACGAGCGGCTGGGCGAGCGCATCGACGCGGGCGTTGTCGTGACCAAGTACGATTACTCACGCGGCCCTCTGGGCCGCCTGGAGATCTACGAGGCGGGCCATCCCGTCCCCGATGAAAACAGCTACCGCGCCACCGCCCGTGCGCTGGAGGTGGTATCGGGCCTGACGGAAGCGGACAGCGTGCTTTTCCTGCTTTCCGGCGGCGGCTCGGCGCTCTTTGAGCAGCCCCTCATCCCCGCCGGCGAGCTGGCCGATATCACGCGCCAGCTGCTGGCCTGCGGCGCCAACATCGTGGAGATCAACACGCTGCGCAAGCGCCTCTCCGCCGTCAAGGGCGGGCGTTTTGCGCTGCGGTGCATGCCCGCGCATGTCTACACCGTGGTCCTCAGCGACATCATCGGCGACCCGCTGGACATGATCGCCTCCGGTCCGGCGTATCCGGATGCTTCCACCTGCGCGCAGGCGCTGGAAATTGCGGACCGCTACGGCCTGCGCCTGT